>JAAZBL010000212.1 GCA_012513825.1 Limnobacter sp.
CCTGCGCGGACGAGGCGACCGGCGTCGAGGCCGGACCGCCCTGCGTGCCCGGCCCTCCCGCCGCCGACGGCGTGCCCTGGGCGATCTGCGCGATGCGTTCGAGCAGCTGCTCGCGCCGCACCGGCTTGGTCACGTAGGCGGACGCCCCTTGCCGCAGGCCCCAGATCCGGTCGGTTTCGGAGTTCTTGCTCGAGCACAGGATGATCGGGATCGCCTGCGTTTCAGGGTCGCGCGCGAGCGTGCGCGTCAACTGGAAACCGCTCTGGCCCGGCATCACCACGTCGAGGACGATCAGGCTCGGCGGATTGGTGCGTACCATTTCGAGCGCCTCCTCGCCGTTGGCGGCCGTGGTGACCTGATAGCCCCCCTTGGCAATCAGGTCGGCGAGAAACCAACGCTCGGTCGGCGAATCATCGACGACCAGAATTTTCAGCGACATGGTGGGCAGGCAGTTCGGCGGATGAAACGGGTGGGGCGAGAGCCGGGCGGGTCAGCGGGCGTACCGCGCCGCCTGCGTCGGCTCAGACGATCAGGTCCAGCGCCAGGTCGCCGGACGAGCGCAGGTCGATCGGGTGGCCGGAGTCGGACGGCGTCTCGGCGGCCGGTGCGGCAAGGCTCGATGTCGCGCCGGCAGTCGCGGCGGCGACCGATGGCGCGGCGGGCGCTGCGCTCGCCACTGCCGTATCGGCGGCCGGTGGCGCAGCCGCGGCGACGACGCCGGCCGTGCGCTCGGCGACGCTGCGCAGCAGCGCGTCCTTGGTGAACGGCTTGGTCAGGTATTGATCGGAGCCGACCATGCGCCCGCGGGCACGATCGAACAGCCCGTCGCGGCTGGACAGCATCACGACCGGAATGTCGCGATAACGCGGGCTCTTCTTGATCAGCGCGCAGGTCTGGTAACCGTCGAGCCGCGGCATCAGGATGTCGCAGAAGATCAGGTGCGGCTCATGGTCGGCGACCTTCGACAGCGCCTCGAATCCGTCGTCGGCCAGGATCACTTCGCAGCCGGCCTGCTTCAGGAAGATTTCGGCGCTTCGACGGATCGTGTTGCTGTCGTCGATCACCATGACCTTCAGTCCGGACAGTCGGCGCGAATCGCTCATCTCAGATCTCCACCATCTCGAAGTCCTCCTTGCGGGCGCCGCATTCGGGACAGGTCCAGTTGATCGGAATGTCTTCCCAGCGCGTGCCTGGCGCGATGCCTTCTTCGGGCAGCCCTTCTTCCTCGCTGTAGATAAAGCCGCAAATCAGGCACATCCACGTGCGGAAACCCGCGTTCGGCGCATCGCTCATCGATCTCTTCCCTACCGGCTGGCTTCGATTCGGCGGCCTGGATGGCCGCTCGTCTGATGTGAGCCGATGGTACCCTCGGGCCTGCACGCCACCAGCGCGGTACCGACCAGTGGCCTCGATGCTGCGACGAACGCATGGCCCGTCGAAGCGCGCAATTTCACGGCACAGACACCCTCGCGAAACGGAGCCCCGAGTGATCGACCCGCCTTGCTCGCCCTCGCTCCCGGACGACCGATCGGAGGCGCCGCACGCATCGACCGCCCGCCCGCTCAAGCGACCTTTGCGCGGGCTGTACGCGCTGACGCCCGATTGCACCGACGACGACTGGCTCGCTGCCGCCGTCGTCGCCGCCATCGCAGGCGGCGCGACGGCGGTCCAGTATCGCAACAAGCTCGCCGACGAGGCGATGCGCTTGCGCCAGGCCCGCTTGCTGGCGCAGCTGTGCCACGCGCGCGGCGTACCGCTGATCGTCAACGACGCGGTCGAGATCGCGCTGGCCAGCGGCGCGGCCGGCGTTCATCTGGGCCGCGACGATCCCGACCCGGCCGAGGCGCGCCGACGACTCGGCAGCGACGCGATCATCGGTGTCTCCTGCTACGACGACTTCGCGCGCGCCGAGCGCCTGGCCAGCCAGGCAGACTATCTCGCTTTCGGCAGCCTGTTCGGCTCGAGCGTGAAGCCGAACGCAGTGCGCGCGCCGCTGCAGTTGCTCGCGCAGGGCGCGCAGCGTGGCTGGAACGTCGTCGGCATCGGCGGCGTCGACGCCGGCAACGCTGCGCAGGCGATCTCCGCAGGCGCCGACGCGCTGGCGGTCATCACGGCGGTCTTCGGCGAGCCGGGCCGCGAGCCGGCACGGATCGAGGCGGCGGCGGCCGCGTTGAGCAAGGCGATCGCGGAGGCGTCGGCGCCACGTGCGTCGACCAGGCCCCCAGCGCACTGAAGGTCTCGCGCATCGGGCGCATCGCCTTTGCCGCGGCAACGGTCCGCTCAGTCTCCGAACAGCCGGCCCGGATCGACGATCGGAATCGCCTGTCCGTCGTGAGACACGCAGGACAGCGCGATCGCCGGCCACAGCGGGTGGTCGGTCGGAATCGGACACTGGTCGTCGTCGCTGAAGCGCGAGGTCGTCGGCATCGCACGCAGGACCAGCGCGCCATGCCGAAGCGCTTCGCCGGGGATCGGCCGCCAGCCGAGCACCAGCAGATGAGCGCCGGCCGCCCCTGCCGCTTCGAGTCCGAGCCGCTCGGCCAGATCCACGACCGGCAACCAGTCGCCACGCCAGCGCAGCAGTCCTCGCCAGCCGGCAAGCGCGCCGGGCACTTCGACGACCGGCGACGGTTCGAGCACTTCGAGCGTGGCATGCACGGGCACGGCGATCCGGCAGCCGGATGCGTATTCGATCAGGCGCGCGGGTACCGAGCGGGCCGCGGCGGAAACGACCGGAACGGCCGGATCCGGCGCTTCGCCAGGCCCGATCGTCGCGCTCGATTCGGATGCGAGTTCGACCGGCACCGCTCGTTCGACCGCAGCGTAGGCGTCCATCGATCGATCCACCGTTTCCATCGCTCAGTTCAGCGCGGCGAACACGTGCGCGAGCAGGCGATCGCCGGTGCAGCAGAACGCGATCCGTTCGCCGAACTCGACGTAGGCGTCGACCGGTGCATCGTCGGCCAACATCGCCGCCGGCAAGGCACGCGGCTGCAGCGAGACGCGACCGAGCACCCTCGCATCGTCCCAGCAGACCATCAGCCCTGCATGGCCGGGGAACGAAGTGAGCACGAAACGGCCCTCGGGGAACTCGGCCATCGGCTCCATCCGCGGAGACAGCGCCACGACGAAGAACGCCTGGCCGTCTGCCGCATCGATCTCGAAGAGCCCGGGCTGGCCGCTCGGGCGCGGCCGCCGTCCCAGATGCTCGGCGGCACCCACGTCGGACTGCGGCAGCAGCAACTGCAAGGCGCCGGATCCCAGCAGCACGAAGTCACCGCTCATCGGCGGCAGGCTTGCGGCAGCGGCGTCGATCGTCATCGCGGGCATCCGGTTCAGGACCTCACGCAACCGCGCGCCGCAAGTAATGCGCGGATCGTGTCGAGCAGTTCGATTTCGTTGTAGGGTTTGGTCACGTAGCTGTCGACGCCGGCCCTTTCGGCCATGCGCCGGTGCTTGTCCTGCGAGCGCGACGTGATCATGATCACCGGCAACTCCTTCAGGTCGTCGCGCCCCCTGATGTGCGTGGTCAACTCGAGACCGTTCATGTTCGGCATCTCGAGGTCGGTGAGCACGACGTCGGGTTCGAACTCGGCCAGCGCCGAAATCGCCTCGATGCCGTCGCGCGCCGTCTCGGTGCGGAATCCGGCATCCTGCATGACCTGCTGCAGTGCGTTGCGCACCGACAACGCGTCGTCGACGATCAGCACGGCGAGCGGCGAACGCGTCCGTCCGGTCGAAGAGCCTGCGGGCTCGTCTCCGGTCGGCGCTCCGTGCGGCACCGGGTCGGCAGCGGCCGGCAGGCGCGAGGCCCCGCGCGCGGCCGAACCGCCGCCTTCGAAAAGCTGAGACAGGTCCAGGTTCACCGCGACACTGCCGTCGCCGAGAATCGACAGCCCCGCCACGCCGCGCACGTGCCGCGCATAACGTCCGGGGTTCTTGACCAGGAGTTCGCGCGAATCGATGAGCCCTTCGACGGCAAGCGCGTGGACCCGATCGTCGACACGCACGAGCACGGCGTCGAACGAAGCGAAGTCATTCACCGGACCGTCGACGGCAGGCAGGCCGGTCAATTCGGCCAGCATCAGGGCCGGGTGCACGAAGCGATCGAGACGGTAGACGAGCTTGTCCCCCAGTCGCTCGAAGCTGCCGACACCCCTGGAGACCGCGCGCTCGACCTGGACGGACGGCAGCGCGAAACGCTGGCCTGCAGCCTCGACGATCAGCGACTGCATCGTCGACAGCGACGCAGGGAAGCGCAACTCGAGCGTGCAGCCTTCACCGGGGCGCGACGCGACCCGGATCGACCCGCTCGTCGACGACGCCCATTCGCGCACGACGTCGAGGCCGACGCCGCGCCCCGACAACTCGTTGATCGTGTGCCGCGTCGAAAAGCCAGACATCAGGATCAGCCGGGCCAGTTCCTCGTCGCTGACGACCTGCGTCGGCGAGATCAGCCCACGTTCGATCGCACGTGCGCGGATCGCCGGATAGTCGAGACCGCGGCCGTCGTCCTGGCACCGCATCACGACCTGCTGGCCCTGGCGTGTGAAGCTCAGCACGATCGTGCCGCTCGCCGGCTTGCCCGCAGCCAGTCGCTCTTCCGGCATCTCGAGCCCGTGGTCGACCGCGTTGCGCAGCACGTGCAGCAGCGGATCGGCCAGCCGGTTCAGCACGTCGCTGTCGATCAGCGTCGTCCCACCCTTGATCACCAGTTCGGCCTGCTTGCCGGTGGCCTGGCAGGTCGAGCGCACGTTGCGATGCAGGCGCGAGGCGAGCACGCCGACTTCGGTCATCCGCGTATTGATCACCAGATGCTGAAGGTCGCGCGACAGCCGCTGCTGGCGTGCCTGCAGGCTCGCCGTGCGCGCAATCTCCTCTTCGAGATTGCCTGCCAGCGCGCGAGCGTCGGCGGCTTCCTCCATCAGTGCGTGCGTCGCGCTGTGCAGCTCGTTGTACTGATCGAGTTCGAGCGGATCGAAGTAGGCACCCGCGTCGCTGTTGCCGCGCGCGCGCATCATCGTCAGCGCACGCACGTCGACGACGGTCTCCAGTTCGAACAGGCGCTTCTGCATCCGCAGGTTCTGCGCGAGCAGCGCGCGCGAACCGTCGATAAGCGTCTTCATCCGCGCTTCCATCGCCGCCGTGTGAACCGAGATTTCTCCGGCGACCCGGAACAGCTCGTCGACCCGCTCGACGCTGACGCGCAGCGCCGCCGCCGGCGACGCGGTGACGGTCGACTCGGCGCCGCGACGCGCGGAACGGGCGGGCGGCGCCCCGGTCTCGCCGGTTCGAGCCTGCGCCGAATCGTCGGACGTCGGCGCCGAGACCGGCTCGCTGCGATCGACGCGCGCGACCGGGTCCTCCAGCGTTTCGCCGCGATCGATCCGGTTGGCCAGGTCGAGCACCGTCTGCAGCACGGCCTGCGCCTGGCCCGGATACTCGTCGGTTCCCAGCACGTATCCGATCATCTGCTCGAGGCACCACGCGGCATCGAGCAGCGCATCGGCGACCGGACGGGCGACCTGCGAGCCGCTGCGCTCGAAATGCTCGAGGATGTCCTCTAGGTGGTGGCCCAGCGAAGACAGGCCGCGAAGCCCGATGATCGAACCCGAACCCTTCAGCGTGTGCACGACGCGCTTGGCGGCGACCAGGTCCGAACTGTCGCCGTCGCCCGAAGCGAGGTTGCGCGCAAGGTCGACGAGGTAGCGCGCCTGGTCGGGCGCTTCGGTGAAGAATCCCTCGATCAGTTTCTGGTCGACGTCTTCCGGAATCTCGAGCGCCACGTCCGCCGGGGTGGCCAGCACCGGCCTCGGTGCGGCGCCGTCGCCGTAAGGCGCGTGCAGCTGCGCCTCCATCGATCCCAGCATGTGCGCGATCTTCAGCGCCCGTTCTTCGTCGAGCGGGCTGGGCGCCTGCACCAGGTGATCGACCAGCCCCGCGGCCAGCGACGGGTCCGACAGGTCGCGCAGGTAGTGCACGACGAGCGGCGGCCAGCCGTGCAGGAACTGCAGCAGGTCGCCGCGCTCGGCCACCGGCAGCGCGGCCATCAGCAAGGTGTTCTCGACCACGTGTTCGCAGACCGCCTGCAGGCCCGGAAAACCGGCCAGCTCGGCCGCCTCGCCCATGCGCTGGGCCTGGCTCGCGTACTGGTCGAGGGCATCCATGAAAGCCGGATCCTCGGGCTCCAGGCTGGCCAGCTGCTGCAGGTCGCGTTCGAGATCCGGCTGCACGGTCTCGATCTCGGCGGCCAGCGCGTCGATCAGATCATTGAGCGTCACGTCGGCAGGCTCCGGTGGCGATCTCGCGTGCCTTGCCTCACGCGGCCTGCGGCAGCTTGAACACGCCGACCGATTCGACCAGCCGGCGCGCCGAGCTCAGCAGCGTCTCGGTCTCCTGGTTCTGCGCGTCGATCTGCTGCGCCGTGCGCTCGGTACTCTGGCCGATCCGCTGCACCGCCTGCAGCAGGTTCGACGACATCGCCTTCTGCACTTCGGAGGACTCGGCGATGCGGGCGACCTGCGCGACGAGCTGTGCCGTGATCTCCTGCGTGCGGCGCATCTGCTCGCCGGCCTTCTGCGCGAGCTCCGAGCCTTCGACCACCTGGCCGATCGTGCGGTTCACCGTCGCGATCGTTTCGTTCGTTTCGAGCTGGATGTTGCTCACCAGCGTGCCGATCTGCTGCGTCGCGTTACGCGAGCTTTCGGCCAGCCGCTGCACTTCCTCGGCAACCACCGCGAAGCCGCGGCCTGCCTCGCCGGCGACGGCCGCCTGCATCGACGCGTTGAGCGCCAGCACGTGCGTACGCTCCGAGATCGTGTTGATCAGGTTGACGATGCCGGTAATTTCCTGCGAGCGCTCGCCCAGTCGCTTGATCCGCTTCTCGGTCTCGGCGATCGTCTCGCGGATCGCGTCCATGCCCTTGACCGTGCTGGTCACCGTCTGCAGCGCCGTGTCGGTCACCTGCGTGGCCTGCGCCGCGTCCTGGTTCGACTGCTCCGCGAGCTCGGTCATCTGGCTCATCGTCTTCGTCGCTTCGGACAGCGACTCGATCATCTGGCCGACGCTGTGGCGCTCGACCTGCGCGGTCTTCGAGACCAGCTCGGCACGCGAGCGGACCTTGCCCGAGACCTGGGCGAGCTGGTCGGCGATGCGGTGCACGTCGATCAGCACCTTCGAGGTCTCGTCGGTCAACAGGTTGATCGAGTCGGACACCGTGCCGACGACGTCCTGCGTGACCGGCGCGCGCACGGTGAGATCCCGCTGCGAGAGCTGGTTGACCGCCTGCAGGATCGCGATCACCGAGTTGTTCAGGCGCTCGTTCTCTTCCTCGGCAGCGCGCTGCGCGGCGATCCGTTCCTGCAGCAGGCTGTTCACCGTGCGGCCGAGGTCGCCGACCTCGTCCTGCGCGCGAATGTCCTGCAAGGCGTCGAAGTCGCCGCCGCGAACCTTCTCGACCGAAGCCTGCAGCGTACGTACCGTGCCGGTGATGTTGCGCACGATCAGCGTCGCGATCGCGAAGGCGATCGCACCGGCCACCAGCAGCAGCCCGAGCGCGCCACCGACCGTCTTGAACGCATCGGCGCGCGTCGCATCGAGCCGGCGCTGAAGATGCTCGTCGACCAGCTTCTGCTGCGTGGCGAGGTTCTGGATGGCTTCGCGCGGCGTCGACACTTCCTTCAGGAAGACGTCGCCGTCGATCGTCGGATAGGGCTTGTCGAGGATCTCGCGCTTGACGAGCGCGACGACCTCGCCGGTTGCCTTCTGCACGTTGGCGAGTTCGGTCGAGGCGGCCGCGGCCACTTCGGGCGAAGCGTCGACCGCCTTCTGCATGCTCGCGACATAGCGCTCGAGCACGACGGGCAGATCGTCGATGACGCGCGCCACGCGGGCCCGGTCCGCCGGGCTGAAGGCGACGTTCAACGCCGCCTCGGGATTGGCGATCGTTCCCGCTCGCGCAGCTTCGCGCACGGCGGCGAGTTCCTTCAGGCGCGACACGACGGGCGCGCGTAGCTGGCCGATCGTTTCCGACAGCACCGGGAGGTCCTGCAGCGTGCCGCGGGTCAGGTAGTGCGTGGCCGGCTCGGGGATCAGGTCGAGCTTGTAGAAAGCGCTCAGGTCGCGAATCAGCCGGAACGTGTCGTTGATCGCGTCGCTGTGCACTTCGATGACGCGGCGCGAATCGATCCGGTGCCCCTTGACGTCGGCCTTGATCGCTTGCCAGGCCTTGCCGATGTTCGCGACGCGCTC
>JAAZBL010000213.1 GCA_012513825.1 Limnobacter sp.
ACTTGCGCGAGATCTTGTCGATCTCGTCGATGTAGACGATGCCGCTCTGCGCCTTGTCGACTTCGTAGTTGCAGTTCTGCAGCAGCTTCTGGATGATGTTTTCGACGTCTTCGCCGACGTAGCCGGCCTCGGTCAGCGTGGTCGCGTCGGCGATCACGAACGGCACGTTCAGCAGTCGCGCGAGCGTCTGTGCGAGCAGTGTCTTCCCGGAACCGGTCGGGCCGACGAGCAGGATGTTGCTCTTCGACAGCTCGACTTCGTCCTTGCGAGCCTTGTGGCGCAGCCGTTTGTAGTGGTTGTAGACGGCGACCGAAAGGATCTTCTTCGCGGGCTCCTGACCGATCACGTACTGGTCGAGGATCGCGCAGATTTCGGCGGGCGTGGGCAGTCCGCCCTTCTGGCCGGCAGCCGCGCCGTCGGCCTGCGCTTCGTCGCGAACGATGTCGTTGCACAGGTCGATGCATTCATCGCAGATGAAGACCGACGGTCCGGCAATGAGTTTGCGTACCTCGTGCTGGCTCTTGCCGCAAAAGGAGCAGTACAGAAGCTTTTCGCTCGATCCCTTCTTTTCCGCCATGCTCGTTCCGGGGCGCAGGCTCAGGCGGTTTCGCCGCGGCTGGTCAGCACCTTGTCGATGAGTCCGTAGCTTACCGCATCTTCCGCGGACAGAAAGTTGTCGCGATCGGTGTCGCGCGCGATGCGTTCGACCGGCTGGCCGGTCTTCTCGGCCAGCAGCTTGTTGAGCCGCTCGCGCAGGTAAAGGATCTCGCGTGCCTGGATCTCGATGTCGGCGGCCTGGCCCTGCGCGCCGCCCGACGGCTGGTGGATCATGATCCGCGAGTTGGGCAGCGCGAAGCGCTTGCCCTTGTCGCCGGCCGCCAGCAGGAAGGCGCCCATGCTCGCCGCGATGCCCATGCACAGCGTGCTGACCTTCGGCTTGATGAACTGCATCGTGTCGAAGATCGCGAGCCCGGCCGATACCGATCCACCCGGCGAGTTGATGTAGAAGGCGACGTCCTTGTCCGGGTTCTCGGACTCGAGGTACAGCAACTGCGCGACGACCAGGTTCGCGGTCTGGTCCATGACCGGACCGACGAGGAAGATCACGCGCTCGCGCAGCAGCCGCGAGTAGATGTCGTAGGCGCGCTCGCCGCGGCCGCTCTGCTCGATGACGATCGGCACCATGCCCAGGCCCTGCGGCTCCTGTCGCGTGGCGAGATGCGCGTTGACGAGATCCTCGACGATGCTGTTGAAGCTCATTTACGTTCCCGGGGGTCAGCCCTGTTCGGCCATCAGCTCGTCGAAACCGAGCTGCTTCTCGTTGACCTTCGCCTTCGACAATACCCAGTCGACGACGTTCTGCTCGACGACCAGCGCCTCGATCTCGGCCAGCCGGTTGCGATCGCTGAAATAGTAGCGGACGACCTCGGCCGGGTTCTCGTAGGCCTGTGCGAACTCCTCGATCTGCTTGCGGATCTGGTCGGGCTTGGCGGCCAGGCCCTGCTCCTTGACCAGTTCGGCGACGATCAGGCCGAGGCGCACGCGACGCTGCGCCTGCTCGGCGAAGGTGTCGGCCGGGATCTCGGGCAGGTTCTTCAGGTCCATGCCGCGCGCCTGCAGGTCGGCCTTCGCGCGCTCGAGCAGCTGCTGGCTTTCGCTGTCGACCAGCGCCTTCGGCAGCTCGAACTCGGACAGCTTGACGAGCGCGTCCATCACGCTGGCCTTCGTGCGGGTGCGCACGCGCTGGCCGACCTCGCGTTCGAGGTTGGCGCGGATGTCGGCGCGCATCTTCTCCAGGTCGCCGCCTTCGACGCCGAGCGCCTTGGCGAAGTCGGCGTCGACCTCGGGCAGTTTCGGCGCCTCGATCTTCTTGACGGTGACTTCGAACTGCGCGGTCTTGCCGGCCAGGTCCTTCGATCCGTAGTCTTCGGGGAACGCCACCGGGAAGGTCTTCTTGTCGCCGGTCGAGGCGCCGCGCACGCCGTTCTCGAAGTCGGCCAGCATCCGCCCTTCGCCGAGCACGAACGGGAAGTCGGTCGCCGTGCCGCCTTCGAAGGCGACGCCGTCGAGCGTGCCGACGAAGTCGATCGTGACGCGGTCGCCGTCCTGCGCGGCACGATCGACCGGCTCCCAGCTCACGCGCTGCTTGCGCAGGATTTCGATCGTCTTGTCGATCTCGGCGTCGCCGACCGGCGTCTCGACCTTCTCGACCTCGAGCGTGCTGACGTCGCCGAGCTCGATTTCCGGGTACACCTCGAAAGTCGCGGTGAATCCCAGCTCGGTCTCGGGCGCGCCCTCGCGGCCCTCGATGCGCGGCTGGCCGGCAACGCGAAGCCCGTGCTCCTCGACGGCCGAACCGAAGGCCTTGCCGAGCGCATCGCTCAGCACCTCGGCATGCACCTGGGGCCCGTAGGATTGCTGGACCATCTTCAGCGGCACCTTGCCGGGCCGGAACCCGGGCATCTTCAGCGTGCGCGCCAGCTTGCGCAGCCGCGATTCGACCTCGCGGTTGACGTCGGCCACCGGCACGGCCATCTGCAACTTGCGCTCGAGCACGCCAGTGGATTCGATTTGAGTTGCCATCAGGAAGTTTCCAAGCTTCAGAAAGGGTTCACCGTCGGGTGACCGCAGGGGCACCATGGTCCGGCAGGCGCCGGCACTGGTGCGGCCGGGGAGACTCGAACTCCCACGCCTCGCAGCGCCAGGACCTAAACCTGGTGCGTCTACCGATTCCGCCACGGCCGCAGCAAAGCCGGGTATTGTAAACGACGCCGCGGTTCGACTCGATCCGGGCGACTGGTTCCGCCGGGTCGGCCGATTCGGGCGCAGTGGCTGCCCCGGTCGCCGTGCTCGGCGCCGCGCAGTCAGTTTCCGCTCGCCGCCCGCTGCAGTGCCTCGATTCCGGCGAAACGGCGGATCCGCCGGGTCATTGCATCGAAGTAGGGGTTATAGCCGAGCCGGCGGAGCACGTACCGATCGCGATCGCCTTCGAGGGTTTCGCCGTACCGGATCTCCCCGCCGGGACGGGCAGGCGAAGCCGGGCAGGACCGGCCCCGCGCCTCGAGCGCCTCCAGCATCGCCGGCGTGATGCAGGCGCAATACTTATCGGGGAATGCGCCGCCGACACGCGCGCTCGCATCGACGTAGGCGAGGCAGCTCGCATAATCGCCGTGCCGGCCATAGTGCGGGTTGTCGGGGCGCGACGGAAACGAGATGTGCGCGAAGCTCAGCACTTCCTCGCCGTCGAGAATCCCGGGCAGGAACTCGATGCGCGGATCGTTCGAGACATCGAGCAGGCCGTGTTCGCAGCGGCTGCGCAATGCGTTATCGACGGTGTCCGACCGGCAGGCGCGCGTCACCAGCAGCATCGCGCTCGACGGTGTCGGTAGAAGGCGAAACAGCGCGATCGCCGCTTTGGCGTCGACGGTCCGGTCGTCCTCGCTCATCACGACCAGGACCGGCACGCGGACGGCGGACAGGTCGTAGTCCCCGATCGCCTCGTCGAGCCGGAAAAGCTGGTAGCCGGCGTTCAACGGGAAGGACTCGTATTTCGCGAAGTCGATGTCCTCCTGCAGCTCGCGCCAGCGGCCGATGCCCATCGTACGGCTCAGCGCGTACGCGAGCCTCATCGAGACGGCGGGCAGGCCGGGCAGGTCCACGATCCGGATCGCCGGCGCGATCATCGTCAGGCTTGCGACCGGGACGGCGAG
>JAAZBL010000214.1 GCA_012513825.1 Limnobacter sp.
CGGGTGCCTCCGCTTTCCTTGTCGCCGAAAACCGTCGACACTCGAGTGCGGACTGCGCAAGCTCGGGGTCGCTTGCGCGACCGACCCGCTCGGGTACGCGATCGTGCGACCCGACAGCGTCTCGCAGAGGAGGGTGCAATGCGTTCCGGACTGGCTGTTCTATCGATCCTTCTGGCCGGCCTGCCGCATGCGGCCGGCGTTGCGGCCGCCGATCCCGGGATACGGATCACGGCGCCGGCCGACGGCGCGACGCTCGACGCGATGGACCAGGCCCGCCTCGTCTACGAGGTGACGCCGGGGCCTGGCGCCGACCACGTCCACGTCTATGTCGACGGCAAGGAGGTCGGCATCCTGCGCAGGCTGAAGGGCGAGTACACGCTGGAAACGCTGCAAGCCGGAAAGCGCGAGATCTGCATCAAGACCGTCAACAAGGCGCACGTGCCGACCGGCCTGGAGCAATGCATCCAGGTCACCGTCGACTGACGATGAGCGCCGAGAACCTGGCCTACGCGCTCGTCCAGGTCGCCCACAACTTCGGCGCCGCGACCGTCGTCGGCGCGGCGCTCGCCGCCTTCTGGCCGTCGCGCCAGACCACGGACGCACAGCGTCGCCTCGGCTGGCTGCTGCTGGCCGGCTGGGCCGTCCAGGCGCTCAGCGGCGTGCTGTTCGGCGCGGTCAGCCTCCATTTCTACGGGCAGCCGCCCGACATCCACGGGGTCGCCATCGCGGCGCTGGTCGTCAAGATCGGCTGCGCGGTCGCCGGTCTCCTTTGCGCGGCCAGCCTGCTGCGCTTCTCTTCGCAGTGGAGCGAGGCCGCCCGCTGGCGGTGCTGGCATGCGCTGGCCGCTTTCGGCGTCGTCGCGCTGACCGCCGCCGCCTTCCTGCGCTGGTACGCCTGAGACAGGGGCTCGACGGGCGCCTGCGCCGCCAGACCCGAGACCCGAAAAGCAGTCGGGACAGGTCTCCGCGACACCGTTTCTCTCGGGTACGATGGACGCCGGCTCCGAACCCCTGACGACAAACGAGTTCCGAATGTTCACGCCCGTTCCTCGCGCTACCAAGATCGTCGCCACGCTCGGTCCGGCGTCGAGCGATCCCGCCATTCTCGAGCGCCTGCTTCTCGCCGGCGTCGATGTGGTTCGGGTCAACTTCTCGCACGGCAGCGCGGAAGAGCACACGCGCGTCGTGCACCTGGTACGCGAAACGGCCGAGCGGCTCGGCCGCAGCGTCGGTGTGCTGGCGGACCTGCAGGGACCGAAGATCCGTGTCGGCAAGTTCGCCGATGGCCAGATCGACCTGGCCGTCGGCGACCGCTTCACCTTCGACATCGACTCGCTGCTGGGCGACCAGAGCCGCGTCGGGCTCGACTACCCGGAGCTCGTCAACGACGTGAAACCCGGCGATACGCTGCTGCTGAACGACGGCCGGATGGAAATGCGCGTCGATCGGGTCACGGCGCGCACGATCGAGTGCACGGTCACGCAAGGCGGGGTGCTGTCGAACCGCAAGGGCATCAACCGCCAGGGCGGGGGGCTGTCGGCACCGGCGCTCACGTCCAAGGACATGGAGGACATCAAGACCGCGGTCGGCTTCGAGGCCGACTTCGTCGCGGTCTCGTTTCCGAAGAACGCGGCCGACATGTACATGGCGCGCGAGCTGATGCGCGCCGCCGGCGGGCGCGCGCTGATGATCGCGAAGATCGAGCGCTACGAGGCGATCGGCAATCTCGAAGAGATCCTGAAGGCCTCCGACGGCATCATGGTCGCGCGCGGCGACCTGGCGGTCGAGGTCGGCGACGCGGCCGTGCCGGCGCTGCAGAAGCGGATGATCCGGATGGCCAAGGACCTGAACAAGGTCACGATCACCGCCACGCAGATGATGGAGTCGATGATCGAGTCGCCGGTGCCGACGCGCGCCGAGGTTTCCGACGTCGCCAACGCGGTGCTCGACGGCACCGACGCCGTCATGCTGTCGGCCGAGACGGCGTCGGGCAAGTATCCGGTGGAGGCCGTCGAAGCGATGGCGCGCGTCTGCGTCGAAGCCGACCGCTCGGAGATCGTTTCCTTCGATACCGCGTTCCTGCATCGCACGTTCACGCGGATCGACCAGTCGATCGCGATGAGCGCGCTGTTCGTCGCCCACCATATGCGGGTCAAGGCCGTCGTCGCGCTGACCCAGTCGGGCGCGACCGCGCTCTGGATGTCGCGGCTCGATTCCGGCGTGCCGATCTATGCGCTGACGCCCGAGGAGCGCAGCCGCCGTCGCATGTGCCTGTACCGCGAGGTCCATCCGCTGCTGATGAACTGGCACGCCGAGGAGCGCGAGGCGCTGCTGCTCGAGGCCGAGCAGCGGCTGCTCGATGCCGGCATCGTCGAGCGCGGCGACCTGATCGCGCTGACGATCGGCGAGCCGATCGGCAAGCCGGGCGGCACGAACACGCTGAAGCTGGTACGGGTCGGCGAACATTTCTGAGCAACTCGGGGCCCTTCTTGTGCCAGCCAGCCGAGAAACCGGGCGCGGGGCGCAGGCCGCCGCGCGGTGACGGCGGCCGAGCCGCGGCGCTCGCGCGCCGCGTGCCGAAGCTGCTGGCGCTGCTCTTCGTGGCCGCGCAGCTCGGCTGTGCGAGCCTGCCGCCGCCGGTCGAGAAGCCACGCAGCAGCGCCTTCGCCGCGCCGCAGTCGACCACGCTGGGCCGGCTCGTCGAGGCCGCCGCGCCGCGCGACTCGGTCTCCGGCTTTCGCCTGCTGATCGACGGCGAGGACGCGCTGGCCTCGCTGCTGGCGCTGGCCGACCACGCCGAGCGCTCGCTCGACGTCCAGTACTACATCGTGCGCGACGACGCGTCGTCGCGCACGATCCTGCGCCGTGTCCATTCGGCGGCCGCGCGCGGCGTGCGTGTGCGGATGCTGTTCGACGACCTGAACACCGCGCAGGCCGACGACAGCCTGCTGTGCCTGACGCGGCACCCGAACATCGAACTGCGCCTGTACAACCCGTTTCCGGCCGGGCGCTTCTCGACGCTGACGCGCGTGCTCGCTTCGCTGACCGACATCGACCGAGTCAACCAGCGGATGCACGCGAAGATGTTCGTGGCCGACAACGCGCTCGCCGTCACCGGCGGCCGCAATCTCGGCGACGAGTATTTCGTGCTCAGCCCTTCGAGCAACTTCGTCGACCTGGACCTGCTGGTCGGGGGGCCGGTCGTACCCGCGCTGTCGCGTACCTTCGACCAGTTCTGGAACGACGAGCTCGCGTATCCGATCGAGCAGCTCGTCAGGCGGCAGCCCGAGTGCGAAGGGCCGGTGGCGGCGCAGCCGGCCACGAACGAACTCGTCGTTCCGTCCGGCGCACTGGCCCGCGAGCTGGCCGATCTGCGCCTCGAGCTCGAATGGGCGAGGGCGCGCGTGGTCGCCGACAGGCCGCCCAGGCCCGGCAACGGCACGGTCCCGGTCGGCGCCGACAGCATCGCGTCGCCGGCTTCGGTCGACGGCGATGAGATCGCGCTCGAGCTCGCCCGCCTGATCGGCTCGGCACGCGACGAACTGGTCATCGTCACGCCGTACTTCGTGCCCGGGCCGCACGGGATGGCGGCGTTCCGCAGCCTGCGTGAGCGCGGCGTCAGGATCCGCGTGCTGACCAACTCGCTGGCCTCGACCGACGCGGCGATCGTCCACGTCGGCTACGCGCGCTACCGGACCGAGCTGCTCGAGCTCGGCGTCGAGCTGCACGAGCTTCGCACGCAGCTCGGCGCGCCGCGCAGCCGCCTCGGCGGCTTCGGTTCGTCGCTGGCGAGCCTGCACGCGAAGGCGCTGGTCATCGACCGGCACACGTCGCTGATCGGCTCGATGAACATGGATCCGCGCTCGGTCTGGCTGAACAGCGAACTCGCGATCGTGATTCCGGACAAGGACATCGCCGCGCAGGTGCTCGCGCTGTACGAGGACGTCGTCGAAAGGAGCAGCTACCGGCTGCGGCTGGACGAGGACGGGAACCTGCAGTGGATCGGCGGCACGCCGCAGGCGCCGGTCGTCGAAGGCAGCGAACCGGGCGCGAGCCTCGGGCTGCGTGCGCTGCTGTTCCTGCTCGGCCCCTTCGCACCCGACGAGATGCTGTAGTGTCGAGGTATCGCCGCCTGCCCGCAGGCCGGGGCGTCGCGGCCTTTGGCACCGGGAGCCCGGAGGAGCCGTGTTCAAGAAGTCAGCCTACATATCGCATCCCAGCAGCCAGCGCCACGAGATGGGCGAATACCATCCCGAGTGTCCGGACCGGGTCGCCGCGGTCGGCGATCGCCTGCTGATGCGCGGGATCCTCGACCTGATGGACCAGTTCGACGCGCCGCGCGCGAGCTTCGACCAGATCGGCAGGGCGCACGACATGCGTCACGTGCTGGAACTGCAGGCGATGTCGCCCGAGAGCGGGTACCGCAACGTCGACCCCGACACCGCGATGAATCCGCACACCTTCGAGGCCGCGCTGCACGCGGCAGGCGCGCTCGTGCATGCCTGCGAGCTGGTGGTCAGGCAGGACTACAGGCGCGTGTTCTGCAACGTGCGCCCGCCCGGACACCACGCCGGCCGGTCGGCTGCCAGCGGCTTCTGCTTCTTCAACAACGCCGCGATCGGCATCCTGCACGCACTCGACGAGCTCGGACTCGAACGCGTTGCACTGGTCGATTTCGACGTGCACCATGGCAACGGCAGCGAAGACATCCTGGCCGGCGACGATCGCGTGCTGATGGTGTCGACCTTCCAGAGCCGGCTCTATCCGTTCAGCGGCGACACGGCGATGGGCGCGAACATGTGCAACGTCGGACTGCCGCCGTACAGCGACGGCGAGGCGATGCGGCAGGCCGTGACCGAGCGCTGGGTGCCGGCGCTCGAGGCCTTCGCGCCGCAGTTGATCGTCGTGTCGGCCGGCTTCGACGCGCACCGCGAAGACGACATGAGCCATCTGATGTGGCGCGACGAAGACTACGCCTGGGTCACCCGCGAAGTCGTGGCGGTCGCCGAGCGCTGCGGCGACGGGCGCGTGGTGTCCACGCTCGAAGGCGGCTACCACCTCGGCGCGCTGGCGCGCAGCGTCGAACTGCACGTGCGCGAACTGATCGGCTGCGGCTGAGCTCGACCGATTCCGGATGCTCTCA
>JAAZBL010000215.1 GCA_012513825.1 Limnobacter sp.
GCGCGCTCAGCGCAGATTGTAGAACGCGGATCGCCCCGGATAGGAAGCGATGTCGCCGAGGTCTTCTTCGATGCGCAGCAACTGGTTGTACTTGGCGATGCGGTCGCTGCGGCTCATCGACCCGGTCTTGATCTGCAACGCGTTGGTCGCCACCGCGATGTCGGCGATCGTCGTGTCCTCGGTCTCGCCGGAACGGTGCGAAACCACGGCCGTGTAGTTGTGACGCTTGGCCAGCTCGATGGCTGCGAAGGTCTCGGTCAGCGTCCCGATCTGGTTGATCTTGATCAGGATCGAATTGGCGACGCCCTCCTCGATGCCCTTCTGCAGGATCTTCGTGTTCGTGACGAACAGGTCGTCGCCGACCAGTTGGACGCGGCTGCCGAGCGCCTCGGTCAGCTGCTTCCAGCCGTCCCAGTCGTTCTCGGCCATGCCGTCTTCGATCGTGATGATCGGGTAGCGGTCGCACCAGGTCGCCAGCAGGTTCGTCAAATCGCCCGACGAAAGCGTCAGCCCCTCGCCTTCGAGCCGGTAGCTGCCGTCGCGATAGAACTCCGAGGCCGCGCAATCCAGGCCCAGCGCCACTTCGCGTCCCGGCTCGTAGCCGGCAGCCGAAATCGCTTCGAGGATCAGCTGGATCGCCGCCTCGTGGTTCTGGACGCTCGGCGCGAAGCCGCCTTCGTCGCCGACCGCCGTCGACATGCCGCGCGCGTGCAGCAGCTTCTTCAGCGCGTGGAAGACCTCGGCGCCCTGGCGGAGCGCTTCGCGAAAGCTCGGCGCACCGATCGGCAGGATCATGAACTCCTGCATGTCGAGGTTGTTGTTCGCATGCGCACCGCCGTTGATGACGTTCATCATCGGCACCGGCAGCGCCATCGCGCCCGAACCGCCGAAGTAGCGATACAGCGGCAGGCCCGATTCCTCGGCGGCGGCGCGCGCGACCGCCATCGACACCGCGAGCATCGCGTTGGCGCCGAGCCGCGCCTTGTTGTCGGTGCCGTCGAGATCGATCAGCGTGCGATCGATGTAGGCCTGCTCGGATGCGTCGAGACCCATGATCGCTTCGGAGATCTCGGTATTGATGTTCTCGACCGCCGTGAGCACCCCCTTGCCGAGGTAGCGCGACTCGTCGCCGTCGCGCAGCTCGATCGCCTCGCGCGAACCGGTCGAGGCGCCCGACGGCACGGCCGCCCGCCCCATGACGCCCGATTCGAGCAGCACGTCGCATTCGACGGTCGGATTGCCCCGCGAATCGATGATCTCCCGACCGATGATGTCGACGATCGAACTCATTGCT
Organism: Limnobacter sp.; assembly: GCA_012513825.1. Taxonomy (GTDB): domain Bacteria; phylum Pseudomonadota; class Gammaproteobacteria; order Burkholderiales; family Burkholderiaceae_E; genus Zeimonas. The sequence continues at coordinate 1,295 of JAAZBL010000215.1, forward strand.
CGTCTGCTCCCTGGACCACGATCATGTTGAAGAACTCGGTGGCGCCCTCGCGTTGCGCGCGGGCTTCCCGGTAAAGGACCGAATCATAGAAGGCCTTCGCCTTCTCGTAGCTGGAAAACCTGACCACCACGATGCGGTTCGGCTGCCAGTTCCCTTCGAGCACCTCGTGCTTGCCGCCGCGCACGACGAATTCCCCGCCCGCCTCGGCAATGGCCCCGGGGCTCAGCGCCATGTAGCCGCGATAGCGCTCGGGATCCGAGACCTTGACGTCGGCGATCACGTAGGCAGTCATTGCAAACTCCTCAATTCGCGCCGCCGGCCGTGGCGGCCGCCGGCGACGGCAGGTCGACGACGCGCGGATAGCGTTCGCCGCGCGAGCGCGCGGCGTGCGCAAGCGCCGCCTCGATGTAGGCGTGGAACAGCGGATGGCCGGCGCGCGGCGTGGACGTGAACTCGGGGTGGAACTGCACGCCGACGAACCACGGATGCGCGAGCGGGCCGCTGCGCGGCAGCTCGATGATCTCGACGAGCTCCTCGGACGGCGTGCGCGCCGACACGACGAGCCCGGCCTTCTCCAGGTGCTCGACGTAGCGGTTGTTGACCTCGTAGCGATGGCGATGGCGCTCGTTGACCGATTCGCCGTAGATCGACGCGCTCAGCGTACCGGGCACGATCGGGCAGCGCTGCGCGCCGAGCCGCATCGTGCCGCCGAGGTCGGAATCCTCGTCGCGTCGCGCCGTGCTGCCGTCGCGCTCGCGCCATTCGGTGATCAGGCCGACGACCGGGTGCGGCGAGTCGGGATCGAACTCGGTGCTGTTCGCGCCGTCGAGTCCGGCGACCGATCGGGCGAATTCGATGACCGCGAGCTGCATGCCTAGGCAGATGCCCAGGTAGGGCACGCCGCGCTCGCGTGCGAAGCGGATCGCCTGGATCTTGCCCTCGACGCCGCGCTTGCCGAAGCCGCCGGGCACGAGGATCGCGTCGTAGCCCTCCAGCATCGCGCAGCCCTCGGCCTCGATGCGCTCGGAGTCGATGTAGTCGATGCGGACGTCGCTGCGCGTATGGATTCCGGCGTGCACCAGCGCCTCGCTCAGCGACTTGTAGGACTCGGTCAGGTCGACGTACTTGCCGACCATCGCGATGCGGACCTCGTGTTCCGGATGCTCGAGCGCATGGACGAGCTTGTCCCAGACCGACAGGTCGGCCGGCTTCGTGTCGAGCCGCAGGATCTCGCAGATCGTGCGGTCGACGCCCTGCTCGTGCAGCATCCGCGGAATCCGGTAGATGCTGGTTTCGTCCCAGACCGAGATCACCGAGTCGAGCTGCACGTTCGAGAACAGCGAGATCTTCGCGCGCTCGTCGTCGGGAATGCGGCGGTCGGCGCGGCACATCAGCATGTCGGGCGAGATTCCGATCTCGCGCAGCTTCTGCACCGAGTGCTGCGTCGGCTTCGTTTTCAGCTCGCCTGCCGACGGGATGAACGGCACCAGCGTCAGGTGCACGAAGCAGGCATTGCCGCGGCCGAGCTTCAGGCTCATCTGCCGGACCGCCTCGAGGAAGGGCAGCGACTCGATGTCGCCGACCGTCCCGCCGATCTCGACGATCGCCACCTGCGCCGCATCGGGTGCGCCGACGCCGGCGCCGCGTTCGATGAAGGCCTGGATCTCGTTGGTGATGTGCGGGATGACCTGGACCGTGCGGCCCAGGTACTCGCCGCGCCGTTCCTTCTTGATCACCGACTCGTAGATCTGGCCGGTCGTGAAGTTGTTCGAACGGCGCATGCGCGCCGACACGAAGCGTTCGTAGTGGCCGAGGTCGAGGTCCGTCTCGGCGCCGTCTTCGGTGACGAAGACCTCGCCGTGCTGAAACGGGCTCATCGTTCCGGGATCGACGTTGATGTACGGGTCGAGCTTGAGCAGGGTGACCCGGATGCCGCGGGATTCGAGCAACGCGGCGATCGACGCGGCGGCGATGCCCTTGCCGAGAGAGGACACCACGCCGCCGGTGACGAAAACGAATTTGGTCATGAGGGTGCGCCGGGAAACGGGGATTATAAGGCGCAGGCGCCCGAGGCGCTGCCGATGCAGACGCGGCGGGTCAAGACGCGGCCGCCGGCGCCTGCCACGGCAGATGCACGACCAGCGCAAGGCCGCGCGCGCCGGTCGGTTCAACGCGGACCCGGCCGCCCAGCGTCTCGATGCGTGCCGCCTGGGCCCCGAACCAGGCCGGGACGCCGGCGGGCGCGGCGCGGCGGGCGGCGGACCGCGCGCCGGCGCCGCCCGACGCATTTGCGCCGTCGTGCACGAGCTGCAGGCACAGCGAACCGTCGCGACGGGACGCGTCGAGCACGACGCTGGCCGCCCCGCCCTCGCCGAAGGCCTGCGCCAGCAAGGCGGCGGCCGCCTGCAGCGCAGCCGTCTCGACCGCCGGCGAGCCCAGGCCGAACGCGGAATCGTCGGCCGGGTCGACCAGCAGCTCGATGCGCCGGTCGGGTCGCCGGAGGCGCCAATCGGCGGCCAGCGCGCGCAGCGCCTCGGGCAGCCCGCCGGCGGACAGCGCATCGGGACGCACTTTCGACACCAGCGCCCGCACCGAGTCGATCAGCGAGTCGGCCTGCCGAAGGATCAGCGTGGCCAGCAGCTCGGACGGCTGCGGTTCGCGCGCGTTCTGTCGCGCCTCGAAGGAGGCGGCCAGCGTGCGCAGCGTGGTCAGCTGCTGGCCGATGTCCTCGCGCAGCACGCGGGCGACCAGCGCCGACTGCGCGTCGAGCTCGCGTTCGAGTCGCAGCGCCATCGCCCCGCCGGGGTCGCCGCCGGGGTCGCCGCCGCGATCGTTGCCGGAATCGCCGCCGGAACCACCGCCAGGGTCGCCGCCGGGCGCTGCCGCCGATTCGACCGTCCTCGACGGCCCTTTCGCTGCCGGGTTCGCAGGCCCGCCGGCGCCTGGCAGCCCCTCGCAGCCGCTGCCGCAGGCACCGGTTTCGTCGGCCGACTCGGCCTGCAAGGTGATGTGTGTGATACCGAACCGGTCGTGCAGCATCGCCCTTGCCTCCTCCAGGATTTCCGGCCAGCGGTCCATCTCGTCGACCCTCACGTGCGCGGCGAGCCCGGCCCGTGCATGGCCGATCGACCAGACGTGCAGGTCGTGGACGCCGGCCACGCCGTCGAGCGCCTGCAGCGCCTCGCCGATCTCGCGCGATTCGAGCCCGTACGGCACGCCGTTCAGCAGTACGCGGCCGCTGTCGCGGATCAATCGCAGCGTGGAGACCAGCAGGAACGCGGCGATCAGCAGCGACAGCAGCGAGTCGACGATCGTCCAGCCGGTGACCCGCACGGTCGCGATCGCGACGATCGCGATCGCCGAGGCCGCGAAGTCGCCGATCACGTGCAGCAGCGCCGCGCGCGTGTTCAACTGGTCGCGGCCACTGTGCAGCAGCCGCCAGACCAGGCCGTTCACCAGCAAGCCGACGATCGCGACCGGCAACGCGAGCCCGGTGTCGATCGGCTGCGGCTGCACGATGCGCGCAGCCGCTTCGTAGACGATGTAGCCGAGCACGCCGAGGTAGAAGATCGCGTTGGCGAAGGCCGCCAGCGGCTCGATGCGCGCCCAGCCGAAGGACAGCGTCGGCCCCGGCCCGCGCGGCGACAGGCGCTGCGCCGTCCACGCGATGCCCAGCGCCAGCGCGTCGGCAAGCATGTGGACACCGTCGGAGGCCAGCGCGAGCGAGCCGCTGGCCAGCCCGACGCCGATTTCGACGAGCCCGAAGCCGAAGACCAGGAGCAGCGACCAGCCGAGCGCCGCCGACGAAGCCGGGGGTCCGTGCGGATGGCCATGACCGGTCCCGTGCGCGTGCCCTGCGTGGCCGTGCGCGTGGCCGGCGTGGCCGTGGGCGTGAGGGCCTCGAACGTGGCCCGGGTGGTCGTGCGCATGCGCGAACGACTGCGCCCGAGGAGATGAGGACAAGTTCTGCGACTCCAGCGCGAGACGTGCTTCGCCGATTCTACCGGGCGAAGGGACCGGGCGACCCGGAGGCCGGCAGCCGGGTCGGACGGCTGCTGCCCAAACGTATAATGCCCCGACGCTCCGACGACATAGCGAGGAACTCGATGAGCAAGGTTTATCCAGGCGCCGCAGAGGCGCTGGCAGACATCGTCAAGGACGGCCAGACGATCGCCGTCGGCGGCTTCGGCCTGTGCGGGATTCCGGAGGCGCTGATCGCTGCCTTGCGCGATTCCGGCGTCAAGGGCCTGACCTGCATCTCGAACAATGCCGGTGTCGACGGCTTCGGCCTCGGCCAGCTTCTCGAGACGCGCCAGATCAAGAAGATGATCGCCAGCTATGTCGGCGAGAACAAGGAGTTCGAGCGCCAGTACCTGGCCGGCGAGCTCGAACTGGAGTTCACGCCGCAGGGCACGCTGGCCGAGAAGCTGCGCGCCGGCGGTGCCGGCATCCCGGCCTTCTTCACGCAGACCGGCGTGGGCACGATCGTCGCCGAAGGCAAGGAAGTGCGCGAGTTCGACGGCCGCAAGTACGTGATGGAGCGTTCGCTGGTTCCCGACGTCTCGCTGGTCAAGGCCTGGATGGCCGACCGTGCCGGCAACCTGGTGTTCCGGCGCACGGCGCGCAATTTCAATCCGAACGTGGCGATGGCGGGCAGGATCACGGTCGCCGAGGTCGAAGTCGTCGTGCCGACCGGCGAAATCGATCCCGACGCGGTTCATCTGCCGGGCATCTTCGTGCATCGCGTCGTTCATAACCCGACTCCCGAGAAGCGGATCGAGCAGCGCACGATCCGCCCGGCGCAATAAAGGAGAGCTGCAGATGGCCTGGACCCGAGACCAAATGGCTGCACGTGCGGCTCGCGAGCTGCGCGACGGCTACTACGTGAACCTGGGCATCGGACTGCCCACGCTGGTTGCCAATCACGTGCCGGCAGGAATGGAAGTCTGGCTGCAGTCGGAGAACGGCCTGCTCGGCATCGGCCCGTTCCCGACCGAAGAAGAGATCGATCCCGACCTCATCAATGCCGGCAAGCAGACGGTGACCACGCTGCCCGGCTCGTCGATCTTCTCGTCGGCCGACTCGTTCGCGATGATCCGCGGCGGCAAGATCAACCTCGCGATCCTCGGCGCGATGCAGGTCAGCGAAAAGGGCGACCTCGCGAACTGGATGATCCCCGGAAAGATGGTCAAGGGGATGGGCGGCGCGATGGACCTCGTCGCCGGCGTCGGCCGCGTCATCGTGCTGATGGAGCACACGGCCCGGAAGAAGGACGGCACCGAGGACTTCAAGCTGCTCGAGCAATGCACGTTGCCGCTGACCGGCGTCGGCGTCGTCGACCTGATCATCACCGACCTCGGCGTGATCGAGGTCACTCCGGACGGGCTGAAAGCCATCGAACTGGCGCCCGGTGTCACGGCCGAAGAACTTCAGGCGAAGAGCGGCTGCAAGATCGACGTCTCGGCGCTCTGAGCGTCGCCGTCCGGCGCGCCGCGGTGCGTGCCGGACGGGTCCCCGGGCGCATTCGCGCACCCCGGCCGGCCTGCCATCAGATTTGGACGCGCGCGTTTCCGCCCAGGAGGCGGTCGGCCGAACGCCGCGCGACCCCCTCCCTATAGTCCGACAGCCTCCTAGAAGGGCGACTCTCCGAAGAACAGCGTCGGAAAGTACAGCGCGATCTGCGGGAACAGGACGATCAGCAGCACGCCCACCAGCGTCACGAGCACGTACGGAATCACCGACACGTAGATGTCGTGCATCGTCACCTCCGGCGGTGCGACCCCCTTCAGATAGAAGAGGTTGAAGCCGAACGGCGGGGTCATGTAACCGATCTCCATCATGATGATGAACATCACGCCGAACCAGATCGGGTCCCAGCCGTGAGCGGAGACGATCGGCAGGAACGCCGGCAGTGTGATCAGCATGATGCCCACGGGGTCGAGCACCATGCCAAGGATCAACAGCACGAGCATCATGAAGGCCAGCGCGCCGTATTGCCCGCCCGGGATCAGCGACATCAGATCGTTGATCAGGGCGTTGGCACCCAGCGTCGTATAGGCGGTCGAGAACGCATGCGCGGCGAACAGGATCCACATGATCATCGCGGTCAGCCGCAGCGTCTGGATGCCGGCGTCGCTGAGCACCTCCATCGACAGCTTTCGATGCACGGCTGACGCGACCAGCGCACCGAACACGCCGAGCGCAGCCGCCTCGGTCGGGGTCGCGAACCCGCCGAAGATCGCGCCCAGCACGAGGAACACGATGAACAGCGGCAGGAAGACCGCTTTCAGCGAGTCGAACTTCGCGCGCCAGCCCTCGCGCTCCTCCGGCGGCAGGGCGGGCGCGATCGACGGCTGCAGCCAGGCACGCACGCCGATGTAGATCGATACCAGAACGAAGAGCAGGATGCCCGGGCCGATGCCCGACGCGAACAGCCGACCGACCGAAACTTCGGTGAGCATCGCGTAGAGCACCATCAGGACCGACGGCGGAATCAGGATGCCCCAGCCGCCACCGCAGTTGATGGCCCCGACCGCAAGGCGCTTGTCGTAACCCCGTGCCAGCATCTGGGGCAGCGCGATGGTCCCCATCGTGACGACCGCGGCGCCGCTGATGCCGCTCATCGCGGCGAAGATCGCGCAGATCGCGACGGTGCCGATCGCGAGGCCGCCGCGAAAGCCGCCGAACCAGACGTGCATCATCCGGTAGAGGTTCTGCGCGACGCCGGATTTTTCCAGCAGCATCGCCATGTAGACGTACATCGGAATCGCGATCAGCGTGAAGCTGGTCATCGAATCCCAGAACTTGGAGGCGACGATGTAGAACCCGACCGGGCCCATCGAGAAATACAGGAAGATGACCGAGATTCCGCCGAGCGTGAAGACCAGCGGCACGCCCAGGAACAGGAAGACCAGCAGGCACCCGAAGAAGAGAACGGTGACGAGTTCGACCGGCACGATGGCTCCCCGACGTCAATGTGCGGAACCGTCTGTGGCCTGCTTGCCCCAGACAGCCGGATCGTTTTCGAGCCCCTTGATGACGCGCCAGTCCGCGACCATCCTGACGATGCCCTGCAGGAACAGCAGCACGCCCGCGATCGGCACGGCGGCCTTGACCGGCCA
>JAAZBL010000216.1 GCA_012513825.1 Limnobacter sp.
CCGCCGGGTGGCCGGGTGCTCACTGCTTCATCTCGGGGAAGTCCGTCCCCAGCCACTTGTTGTAGAGCTTGTCGAGTTCGCCGTTGGCCTTGTTGCGCTCGATGAAGTCGTTGACCGTCTTCATCAGCTCGCTCTGGCCCGGGCGCAGCGCCACCGCCATGACCTGCTGGCGCAGCACGAACTTCTGCTCGTAGGTGTCGGCCGGCACGCGCTTGGCGATCTGCGCGGCGACCGTCGTCGAGCAGCCGATCGCGTCGACCTGGCCGGAGATCAGCGCCTGCATCGCCGAGGCGTCGTCGTCGAAGCGGCGGATCTCGGTGCCTTCGGGCGCCGCGGCGGTCAGCGCGATGTCCTGCGTGCTGGCTCGCGCCACGCCGACGCGCACGCCCTTCAGGTCGGCGGCATCGGCGATCTTCGCGTCCTTCTTGCCGTAGAGCACGATCGTCGCGGCCGCGTACGGCTTCGAGAAGTCGACCTGCTTCGCGCGCTCGGGGGTGATCGCCAGCGAGGCGACCAGCAGGTCGACCTTGTTCGTCAGCAGAAACGGGATCCGGTTCGGCCCGGTCACCGGCACCAGTTGCAGCTTCAGTTCGAGATCCTTGGCGAGCAGCCGGGCGACGTCGGCGTCGTAGCCGTCGGGCTCGTTGCGCGCGTTGACGGTGCCGTAGGGCGGAAAGTCGACGAGCAGGCCGACGCGCAGTTCGCCCTTCTTCTTCAGTTCGTCGAGCGTTTGCGCGGAGGCTTCGAGCAGCCAGCCGGGCAGCGTCATCGCGATGGCGACTGCAGCGGCGGAAACAACGAAGCGGCGACGTTGCGGGAATTCGATCATGGCGTGTGTCTCCCTGGCTCCTGGTGGTGGTTCATCCGATCCGTACTACCGCGCGTACGCCGCCGCCCTTCGCCGTTCGAGCCGCGCGGCCAGCAAGGACAGCGGCCAGCACAGCGCGAAATAGATCGCGGCGACGACGCTGAAAACGAGCAGCGGCTGGAAAGTCGCATTGTTGATGATCTGGCCGGCGCGCGTGATTTCGGTAAAGCCGATGATCGCGGCAAGCGAGGTGCCCTTGACGATCTGCACCAGGTAGCCGACCGTCGGTGCCACGGCGATCTTCATCGCCTGCGGCAGGATCACGTCGCGCATCCGCGAGACGTAGGACAGGCTCAGCGCCTCGGCGGCCTCCCATTGGCCGCGCGGAATCGCCTGGATGCAGCCGCGCCAGATTTCGCCGAGGAAGGCGCCGCTGTTCAGCGTGAGCGCCACGCCCGCGGCGATCCACGGATCGACGTCGAAGCCCAGGATCGGCGCACCGAAGAAAACCAGGAAAAGCTGCAGCAGCAGCGGCGTGCCCTGAAAGATCCGGATGAAGCCGGTGGCCAGCACGCGCAGCGCGGCGATCGTCGACGTGCGGCCCAAAGCCACGAGCAGCCCGACGATCGAGCCGCCGACGAAGGCGACCAGCGACAGCGCGATCGTCCAGCGCGCGGCTGCGAGGATGAACCACAGGTCGGGGCTGCCGAAGCTGCGCATCAGCGGCGGTCCGGGTAGTCGAAGGTGCGCTGGTAAGTCAGGCGGAACACGGCCGAGAACGCCAGCGCCAGCGCCAGGTAGATGACCGTGATCACGATGTAGATCTCGAAGCTGCGGAAGGTCTGCGATTGCAGCGTTGCGGCGACCGAGGTCAGGTCGTCGGCCGAGATCACCGACACGACGCTCGAGCTGAGCATCAGCAGGATGAACTGGCTGGCCAGCGCCGGGAAGATCGCGCGCAGCGCCGGCTTCAGGATCACGAAACGGAAGATCTCGTGGCGCTTCAGGCTCAGCGCGAGCCCGGCCTCGATCTGGCCCTTCGGGATCGACTCGATGCCGGCACGGATGATCTCGGTTGCATAGGCGCCGAGGTTCACCGTCATCGCGATCAGCGCCGCCGTCGGCGCGCTCAAACGCAGCCCGATCGCCGGCAGCGCGAAGAAGATGAAGAAGAGCTGGACCAGGAAGGGCGTGTTGCGGATCAGCTCGACGTAGGCGTTGACGAGCCAGCGCAGCGGCGCCGGCCCGGCGGTCTTGGCCCAGGCGCAGAGGATCGCCACGCACAGGCCGAAGATCATCGCCAACGCCGACAACTGGATCGTGATCCAGGTGCCCCTGAGCAGCAGCGGCCAGGCGGCGAAGACGGCGTCGAACTGGAACTCGTAGTTCATCGGCGCAGCGCCGCCAGCGCCTTCTGCCCGGCGCGCCCGTCCGATTCGTGCCCCAGCAGCGCCATCTCGGCCTTCAGCGCATCGCGCGTGCGCTTGCCGATCATCCCGTCGGCCTCGCCGATGTCGTAACCGCGCGCGATCAGCAGCGTCTGCAACTCGCGCCGCTCGGCGCGCGACAGACCGGGGTCGTCGGTCGGCCACGGCGTGGCGAAGGGGCCGCCGCCACGCAGCCGGTCGGACAGGTGCGCGATCGCCAGCGCGTAACTCTCGGCGGCGTTGTACGAGTAGAGCGCGTCGAAGTTGCGCGTGACGATGAAGGCCGGACCCGAAGGCCCGGCCGGCAGCAGCAGCGCCGCCGGCGTCGAACCGCCCGGCAGTGCGCTGCCGTCGACGCGCCTGAGGCCGCGCGCGGCCCAGTCGGACATCGGCTGCTTGTTGCGCCGGCCTGCGACCGAGGCATCGAAGCCGGCGGGCAGCCCGACCTCGAAACCCCAGGGCTCGGCGCCGTTCCAGCCGGCCCGGCGCAGGAAGTTCGCCGTCGACGCCAATGCATCGGGGACGCTGTCGACGAGGTCGCGGCGCCCGTCCCCGTCGAAATCGACGGCCAGCCGCATGAAGGTCGACGGCATGAACTGCGTATGCCCGAACGCACCGGCCCACGAGCCGGTCAGCCGCTCCGGCGCGACATGGCCTTCTTCGATGATCTTCAGCGTCGTGAAGAACTCGCCGCGAAAGTACGACTGCCGCCGGCCGAAGCACGAGAGCGTCGACAGCGATTCGAGCAGCGGGCGCTTGCCGAAGTTGCGTCCGAAGTTGCTCTCGACGCCCCAGACCGCCACGACGGTCGCCGGGTCGACGCCGTATTCGTCTTCGACGCGCTTCAGCACTTCGGCCCACTGCGCGAGCATCGCGCGGCCGTCGGCGACCCGCTCGTCGTCGACCAGCGCGGCCAGGTAGTCCCAGATCGGCGTCACGAACTCGGGCTGCGCATCGAGCGAGGCGACGACGCCCATGTCGGGCATCAGCGTCGCGGTCTGGGCGTCGAAGGTCGCCAGGCTCACGCCCTTGGCGGCTGCTTCCGGGCGCAGCCGTTCGAGGCAGGCGGCGAAGTCGGCCGGCTGCCGGCTCGTCGGCGCCGCGCCGGTCGGACCGGAGGAGGCCGGGCCGGGCGAAGCCGGCTGCTTCCCGGCCTGGGCGGCCGCCGCTGCTGCGGCCAGCGCCAGCGGCATCGACAACGCGAGCGCGAGCAGCCGCGCGGTCGGGCGTACGGAAGGAACGGAGGTCGGGTCTCTGCGCATGTCGGCAATGGTACTTGGCGCCACCCTTGTAGAGCGCGCCGAAATGAACTAGAAAGGGGCAGAAGGACAGCAATAAATCCGGTCCGACACGGCCGGCGCTCTGCGGGGAGACTACCCAGATTGGAACTCGTCCTCGAACGCGTCGAGAAGCGAGTCGGTGCGCAGACGCACCTGTATCCGTTCGACCTGCGTCTGGTGCCCCGGGCCGTCACGATCCTGCTCGGCGCCAC
>JAAZBL010000217.1 GCA_012513825.1 Limnobacter sp.
CCAGCTTTCACCGACCCCCGGAAAACCACCCATGGCTGTCGAACGGACCCTATCGATCATCAAGCCCGACGCTGTCGCCAAGAACGTGATCGGCCAGATCTATGCTCGCTTCGAAGGCGCCGGCCTGAAGATCGTCGCGGCGCGCATGATGCACCTGTCGCGCGGCGAAGCCGAAGCATTCTACGGCGTGCATCGCGAGCGTCCGTTCTTCAAGGACCTGGTCGAGTTCATGATCTCGGGCCCGGTCATGGTGCAGGTGCTCGAAGGCGAAGGCGCCATCATGAAGAACCGCGAGCTGATGGGCGCGACCGATCCGAAGAAGGCCGACGCCGGCACGATCCGTGCCGACTTCGCCGACAGCATCGACGCCAACGCGGTGCACGGCTCCGACGCCGAGGAGACGGCCCGCACCGAGATCGCCTTTTTCTTCCCGGCGATGAACATCTACTCGCGCTGAACCACGCGAGGACGACCGCATCGGAAACAAGCATGACAGCGCACGTCAACCTGCTCGGGCTCGATGCTGACGGGTTGGCGCGCCGCTGCGCCGACTGGGGTCAGAAGCCCTTCCGCGCCCGCCAGCTGATGCGCTGGCTCCACCAGCGCGGCGAAGCCGATTTCGACGCGATGACCGACCTCGCGAAGTCCTTTCGCGAGGTGCTGCGCGAGCGCGCCATCGTCGCCGCACCGAAGGTGCTGCGCGATCACGTGTCGAGCGACGGCACGCGCAAGTGGCTGCTCGACGTCGGCGGCGGCAACGCCGTCGAGACCGTCTTCATTCCCGAGACCGACCGCGGCACGCTGTGCGTGTCGACGCAGGCCGGTTGCGCGGTCAACTGCCTGTTCTGCTCGACCGGCAAGCAGGGCTTCTCGCGCAACCTCGAGGCGCACGAGATCGTCGCGCAGCTCTGGCATGCCAATCACGCGCTCGGTGCCTATGCGCGCGAAGGCGGGGTCGCCGGCGACCGGATCGTCAGCAACGTCGTGTTCATGGGCATGGGCGAGCCCCTGCAGAACTACGCGTCCACGCTGGCGGCGCTGCGGATCATGCTCGACGACAATGCCTACGGGCTGTCCAGGCGCCGGGTCACCGTCTCGACCTCGGGCGTCGTCCCGATGATCGATCGGCTGCGCGAAGACTGCCCGGTCGCGCTGGCGATTTCGCTGCATGCGCCGAACGACGCACTGCGCGACGAGCTGGTGCCGCTGAACCGCAAGTATCCGCTGCGCGAGCTGCTGGCCGCCTGCCGCAAGTATCTCGAGCGGGCGCCTCGCGATTTCGTCACCTTCGAGTACGTGATGCTCGATGGCGTCAACGACTCCGACCGCCATGCCGTCGAGCTGCTGGACCTGGTGCGAGACGTGCCCTGCAAGTTCAACCTGATCCCGTTCAACCCGTTCCCCGGATCGGGCCTGCGCAAGTCGGCGCCGGAGCGCATCGAGGCCTTCGCCCGGCGTTTGAGCGAGGCCGGCATCGTGACCACGGTGCGGCGCACGCGCGGCGACGACATCGATGCCGCCTGCGGCCAGCTCGCCGGCGAGGTACGCGATCGCACCCGCTTGCGCCAGCGCATGGTCGGATCCCGTGCGGGCGTCGCGACGGGGCAGCGCGAGCGGTCTTCGGTCGCGCTGGTGGAGCACCGATGAGGGTGGCGGTCGCGATCCCGGCACTGCTTTCGGCCGCGCTGCTGCTCGGTGCCTGCGCAGCGCCGTCGTCGAGCAGCGGCCCCGGCGCCGAGGGACTGAGCACCGCGGTCGGCGGCAAGTCGGTCGCAGCGGGCAGCGTGGTCCCCGGCTCGGCCGAAGAGACCGACGCGCAACGGCGTGCGCGCATCCGCGTCGAGCTGGCCGCGAACTATTACCAGGAAGGGCAGCTGCAGGTGGCGCTCGGCGAGCTGGGGCAGGCGCTTGCCGCGGACCCGGCCAACGCGCCGGCTTACGGGATGCTGGGGCTCGTCTACATGCAGATGGGCGATACGCCGCGAGCCGAAGAGAGCTTCCAGCGCGCGTTGCGCCTGGCGCCCGACGACGCCGACCTGAACAACAACTACGGCTGGTTCCTCTGCCGCAACGGTCGCGAGCGCGAGGCGATCGACCGTTTCGGGCGGGCCTTGCGCGACCCGCTCTACAAGACGCCCGCCAAGGCCTTGCACAACGCCGGGATCTGCTCGCTGCGGATCGGCGACGAAGCGGGCGCCGAACGTTATCTGCAACGGGCTTTCCAGCTCGATGCGTCGAATCCGGTCACGATGTTCAACCTGAGCGAGCTGTACCTCAAGCGCAGGGATTACGATCGTGCCCGCTTCTACGCACAGCGCCTGCTCGGCGCCTTCGAGCCGGTCCCGCAGACGCTGTGGCTCGCCCTGAAGATCGAACATGCGCTCGGCAACCGCGAGGCCGTGGCCAGCCTCGGTGCCCAGTTGCGCAGACGCTTCCCCGCTTCCCCGGAGGCGGGGCTGCTGGCCGCGGGACGATACAGTGATTGAACAGACCGACACCGAACAGGCAGATCCGGTGCTGAAGACGACAAGCGAATCGACAACGTCCGATGCGAGGCAGGAAGCGGCGGCGCCGCTGGGCAAGCCGGCCGCCGCGATGCAACCCGAGCTCGCTGCCGGCGTCGAGCCGCTGGTGCGTGCGCGCGAGGCGCTCGGGCTCGGCGCTTCGGACATCGCCGCGAAACTCGGGATGGCCACGCGCCAGATCGAGGCGCTCGAACGTGGCGACTGGCAGGCGCTGCCCGGGCAGGCCTTCGTGCGCGGCGCACTGCGTTCGTACGGCAAATCGGTGGGCGTCGACGTCGCGCCGTTGCTGGCGGCGATCGGCGGCCAGGTGGCGGCTCCGGAACTGCGCTCGTCGGCTTCGCTCGACGCGGCGATGCCGAAACGCGGGACACTCGGTTTCGGTTCGAGCGGCTCGGGTGGCTCGGGCGGCCGCTTGATCTGGATCGTGCTGGGCGTCGCCGCCGTCATAGCGATGGCCCTGTATTTCGGCGACGCCTTCGAGATCGGGCGCAGCGCCGATCGTGACGAAGCGGTCGTCGCCGGCGACGACCCGCGTGCGTCGGCGGACGGGGCAGGGGCCGGCGTCCCGGCTGCGTCGGGCACGGCCTCCGGTGCGGCGACGCGAGCGGCGGGTTCGGAAAGCGCATCTTCCTCCGGCGCAGCGGCGCCGGGCGCTGCGGCATCCGGTTCGGCGACGCCCGGCACGGCGGCCTCCGGCGCGGCGGCCTCCGGCGCGGCGAGCGTCTCGCCCTCCGGCGACACGTCCGGATCGGGCGGCGGACTCGCGCAACTGGCGCCGCTGACGCCGCTGGTGCCGCTGGCCCCCGCGCCTTCCGCGGCGCAGGCTCCCGGCGACGGCGCGACGCCTGCCGGCCCCGGCGCACAAGGAGCGGGCACGGCTGCCGGCGCGAGCGCGGCCGCCGGTCCGGCCACGCCTGCCGCGCCAGGCGCAGCCGGGTCCGATACCGGAGCCGCGCCAGGCGCAGCCACCGGATCCGATGCCGGAGCCACCGCACCGAATGCCGGAACCCGGTCGGCCGAGGCCGGCGCGGCGAGCACGTCCGACCCGGCAGCCGCGTCGTCGGCGCCCTCGGGCGCCGGCTCGACGTCCATTGCCCCCGCGGCCGGCGACGGCCTGCGCCTTCGCTTCGATCGCGAGTCCTGGGTCGACATTCGCGACGGCGCCGGCAAGGTGCTGCTCCAGGGCACGCAGCCCGCGGGCAGCAGTCGCGAGCTGAGCGGCGCACCGCCGTTCAAGCTGGTCATCGGCAACGCCGCGCACGTGAGCCTCGAGCGCAACGGCCAGGCCGTCGAGCTCGGCAAGCGCACGCGCTCGGGCGTCGCACGATTGACGCTCGAATGAGCGCGCGTCGGTGGCCATGGCGCTGGCAATGACTCGATTCCCGACGGAACGGCCGGTCGACGACGCGGCCGGGCAGGCGTCGGCGAACGCCTGCGCACCGCAGGCCGTGGCTGCGCCGATGGCGGTCGGTCCGGCGCCGAGGCGGCGGGCATTGCAGAGTGTCGTGCGCTGGGGTGCGCGCGAAGTCCGCGTCGGCGGCGATGCGCCGGTCGTCGTGCAGTCGATGACGAACACCGACACGGCCGATGCTCGCGCTACGGCGCTGCAGGTCGGCGAGCTGGCGCGCGCCGGCTCCGAGCTGGTGCGCATCACCGTCAACACTCCGGCGGCGGCGGCTGCCGTTGCCGACGTTCGCGAGCGGCTCGACCGGATGGGGGTCGACGTCCCGCTGGTCGGCGACTTTCACTACAACGGCCACAAGCTGCTGGCCCAGCATCCGGACTGCGCGCAGGCGCTGTCGAAGTACCGGATCAACCCGGGCAACGTCGGCGCCGGTCGTCGTCGCGACGACAACTACGCGCAGATGATCGAGATCGCCTGCCGCTACGGCAAGCCGGTGCGCATCGGCGTGAACTGGGGCAGCCTCGACCAGAGCCTGCTCGCGCGCCTGATGGACGAGAACGCGGCGCGCGCGGTGCCCTGGGAGGCGCAGGCGGTGATGCGCGAGGCGCTCGTCACCTCGGCGATCGAGAGTGCGCAGCGTGCGGTCGAACTGGGGCTGCCGGCCGAAGCGATCTGCCTGTCGGCCAAGGTGTCCAATGCGCAGGACCTGATCGCCGTCTACCGTTCGCTGGCCGCGCGCTGCGACTGGCCGCTGCACCTGGGACTGACCGAAGCGGGCATGGGCAGCAAGGGCATCGTCGCGTCGACGGCGGCACTGGCCGTGCTGCTGCAGGAAGGCATCGGCGACACGATCCGCATCTCGCTGACTCCCGAACCCGGCGGCGATCGGAGCAACGAAGTCGTCGTTGCGCAGGAAATCCTCCAGTCGATGGGGCTGCGCGCGTTCGCGCCGATGGTCGTCGCCTGCCCCGGCTGCGGTCGCACGAGCAGCACCTTCTTCCAGGAGCTGGCGCAGAAGATCCAGGCCTACCTGCGCGCGCAGATGCCGGTCTGGCGCATCAGCCACCCGGGCGTCGAGTCGATGACGGTGGCCGTCATGGGCTGCGTCGTCAATGGTCCCGGCGAGAGCCGTCATGCCGATATCGGGATCTCGCTGCCGGGAGCCGACGAAGCGCCGGTTGCACCGGTGTTCGTCGACGGCGAGCGGACGGTGACGCTGAAGGGCGAGCGCATCGCCGAGGAATTCCAGGCGATCGTCGACGATTACGTGCGTCGCCGCTGGGGTGCACCGGCGGCCGCTGACGAGAGCCAGCGACGCCCAGCGATTGACCCGCCGCGATCCGATTGACCCGCCGCGACCCCTCCGGTCGCGGCCCGACCCGAGAACTTGCCCAGCAGCGATGCACGACGACGATACTTCGAACCGGACCTCTCCTCAGCGATTGAGCGGCGTGCGCGGCATGAACGACGTGCTGCCGGCCGACGAGGCGCTGTGGCGCGTCTTCGAAGAGACGGTCGCCGACACGATGCGCGCCTACGGCTACGGCCAGATCCGCACGC
>JAAZBL010000218.1 GCA_012513825.1 Limnobacter sp.
CCAGAACGCCATGACCAGGTAGACGAACATCGCCATCCAGGCCGCCGGCACGTGGATGAAGATGATCCGGTACGACTCGCCCTGCTGCCAGTCGGTGGGCGCGACGAAGAAGCCGATGTACAGGCCGACCAGGCTCAGCAGGACCGCCGCACCGCCGAACCAGGGGATCATTCGCCCGGCCAGCGGATAGAAACGAGCCGGCGACGCGAACTGGAACCAGAAGCTTCCCGTCGTCATCATTCGTGTGCAATTCTAACTGCCAGCGCAGCGGCGAACGGGCCGAAGACCCAGACCAGGATCAAACCTGCGCCAAGCAGCGACAGGTGCGCTTCGGCACCGATGCCGGCCGCGAAGGACTCGACCGCGCCGGCCCCGAAGATCAGTACCGGCACGGCCAGCGGCAGCACGAGCAGCGCCAGCAGCGAGGCGCCGCCGCGTGCGCCGAGCGTCAGCGCGGCCGTGGTCGCGCCGAGCCAGGACAGGATCGGCGTACCGAGCGCCAGCGACGCGACGAGGATCCCGATCGCGTCGGCCGCCAGGCCGAACTGCAGCCCGGCCAGCGGCGCCAGGAGCAGCAGCGGCAGGCCGGTCACCAGCCAGTGCGCGAGCACCTTGCCGGCGATCAGCGCCGGCAGCGGGGCCGGCGCCAGCAGGATCTGTTCGAGCGTGCCGTCGGCCCAGTCGGCCGCGAACAGCCGCGGCAGCCCGAGCAGCGTGGCCAGCAGCGCCGCCACCCAGGCGATGCCGGGCGCGATCGCGCGCAGCAGCGTCGGATCGGGGCTGACCGCCAGCGGGAACAGGCTGGCGACCAGCAGGAAGAACAGCAGCACGACGGCCAGTTCCGCGCGCGAGCGCGCCGCCAGGTACAGGTCGCGCCGGCAGGCCCAGACCAGCGCGGACGACACCGACATCGTTGGGTCGTCGGTCTGCATCAACGCGGTGCATGATCGGCCAGCGACAGCTCGAGCGGCCGTTCGCGCACCGGCAGCGGCTGGTGCGTGGCGACGACGGCGAGCCCGCCGTTCGCGAGGTGCGCGTCGAGGAGTTCGCCGAACAGTTGCTGCCCGGCGGTGTCGAGCGCGGTGGTCGGCTCGTCGAGCAGCCACAGGCGCTGGCGGGCGCCGGCGAGCCGTGCGAGCGACAGGCGCCGGCGCTGGCCTGCCGACAGGCGGCCGAAGGGCAGGCGGGCCTGGCGAGCGAGCCCGGCTCGCGCGAGCAGATCGCGTTCGCGCGCGTCGTCGCGGTGATCGTCGAGCCTGCGCTGCAGGCGCAGGTTGTCCGACGCCGACAGGCTGTCCTTCCAGCCGGCCGCGTGGCCCTGGAACAGGCAGGCCGCGTGCCAGTGCGGATCGCCGACGCGACGCGGCTCGCCGTTCCAGCGGACCTGTCCGGCGGTCGGCCGGACGAGCCCGGCGAGCGCGCGCAGCAGCGTCGTCTTGCCGGTGCCGTTCGGGCCGGTGAGCTGCAGCCAGCCGCCGGCCTGCAGCTCGAAGCCGACGCCGGTGAACAGCGTACGGATGCCGGCCGCGCAAGCGAGCTCGGCCGCGACCAGCGCGGCGCTCACGGCTCGACGACCCGGTCGATCAGGATCGCGATGCCGTCGCTGCCCTTCGCGACGCTGACCGGCTCGCCGTACAGGTCGCCGGGTCGGCGCATCGCATCGCCGGACGCGCTGATCCGGGCTTCGACGGCGATCTCGCCGACCGAGGACAGCGGCCGCGACGGGTCCATCGCGTTGCCGTCGTCGAGCTTGAAATCGACCGGCAGCCGGGCCGCCGGCACGCGCAGCACGGCGACCGGGACGCGCGGCCCCTGCGCTGCGCGGGCGATCACGAACAGCGTCGCGTTCGAAGGCAGGCGCTCGGCCAGCGCGGGCGCGATGTCGACGGTGCCGCGCAGCGTCGCTTGCGATGCCGGCGCCGGGGCGGTGCCGACGGCAGGAGCGGCGCCGGGAGCGGCCGGGCCGGACGGCGCGGCGGCAGACGGCGAGGGGGCAGCGGAGGGGGTCCCGGACGACGGCATCCCCAGCTCCGCGGCGATCTGGTCGACGATCGCGCGGATCTGTCCGGCTTCGCCCGAATCGGGCGGCAGGCTGGCCAGCAACTGGCTCAGGTAGCGGTGCGCCTGGGGCAGGTCGCCGGCGCGATACCGCGCGGCGCCCATCAGCGCGACCGATTTCTGGTCGTCGGGATCGACGGCGAGCGCGCGCTCGAGCAGCGCCGTGGCGCGGCCGGAGAAGTCGCCGCCGGCGGCGA
>JAAZBL010000021.1 GCA_012513825.1 Limnobacter sp.
ACGACCCCACCGGTGTGCGCCGCGGTCCACTCGTGCAATCCGTAGAACATGCCGACGATCGGCAGCGACAGCAGCGTCGCGACGACGGTGAGCACGCCGACGATATAGTAGATCGACCGCTCGGCCATGAAGCGGCGGAAGACGAACAGGCCGGCGAGCGTGAGCACGCTGCCGATGACGGCGAGCACCGACAGGAACTGCTGGTCGAAGCCGAGCTCGTCGATCATCCACCAGGTCTGCCCGGCGCCGGCCGTGGGCAGCGCACGGAACACGAAGATCACGAGCGCCGTGCCGAGCAGCGTCTCGCGTGCGGCCGGGGAGAGGTCGCGCGTGAGCCGCACCATCAGCGTGACGATGATCGCCATCGACGCCACGAAGACGATCTCCTGCGCGGCCGGCACGTCGCCGATCCCCACGCCGAGCGACAGCAGTGCGAACGCCAGCCCGCCGCCGAGCACCCACAGGTTCACCGGCGGACGCTCGACGTGCACCGCCAGGCGGCGCCGGATCTCGTCGGCCGACACGCCCTGCGCCCGCAGCCGGCGCGCATCGCGCCGGCGCAGCCAGGACGCGAGCACGACGCCTGCGACCGATACCGCGGGAATGACGAGCGCATAGACGTGCACGCGCACGTAGACGTCGATCTTCTGCGCCTCGGGCAGCAGATGCGCGTCGCGCAGCAGGAACACGTTGGCGAGCGCGACGAGTACCGACCCGCCGATGATCGCCACGCGCCCGAGCGTCTGCATCGTCGTATGCATCGACCGGCGCGCATCCTCGCCGATCGGATCGCCGTGCTCGTCGACGCGCGGCACGGCTTCGACCGTCATCGCGTCGGCGACGACGTCCTGCATGACGAAGCCGACCGGGGCGAGCAGCGCCGACAGCACGTACCAGGCCCCGGCCGACATCACCGAGCGCATCGCATCCGGATCGGCGAGCAGCCCGATCATGATCGCCAGGCTCGCGGCGATCAGGCTGGCGCCGGCCATCACGAGCCAACCCTTCCAGCGCCAGATCAGGTCTACCAGGTGGCCCAGCGGCATCTTCAGCGCCCACGGCAGGCCGGCCCAGAACCCGAGCGCCGCGAGAAACTCGGCCGACAGGCCCAGGTAGTCCTTGACGAAGAAGGTGCCGACGATCGCCGTCAGCCCAGAGACGCCCGCGGCCAGGTAGACCATCAGCGGCGGCAGGTAGGACAGGCGCATCTCGCGGCCGAGCGACTGCACGGCGCGATACGGACGGACGAGGAGTTCGGTCGGCGACATCGGGCAGGCCAGGGAATCGACGAGCGCTATCATCCGCACTTTCGGGCCCCATGTGCACGATGACCGCTCCTGCTCGAACCGGCGACGCGGATTCGCGACGGCCGGTCGGCGAGGCGCCGGCCGGGATCGAGGGTTTCGGTCCGCACCCGGGTCTCGTCTTCGACGAGGCCGGCGCGCCCTACGATGCGCAGCACGGCGACGTCTTTCGCAACCGCAACGGCGCCTGGGAAGAAGCCGAGACGGTGTTCGTCGGCGGCTGCCGCCTGCGCGAGCGCTGGCGAGAATGCGAGCACTTCACCGTGTTCGAGCTCGGCTTCGGCCTCGGCGTGAACTTCCTGGCCAGCTTGCGCGCGTGGCGCGCCGACCCGGCTCGCTGCGCGGCGCTGCACTTCGTGTCGGTCGAGTCCCGGCCGCTGTCTCGCGAAGACCTGCGCTGGGGGCTAGAATCGCTCGGGGGGCTCGCCACCGACGACGCGGAAGCGCTGCTCGCCGGCTGGCCGCCGGCGCTTCCGGGCCTGCATCGCCTGGCCTTCGCCGGCGGCGCCGTCACGCTGACGCTCGCGTTCGGCGACGCGCCGCGGATCGTTCCCCGCCTGGTGCTGGCCGCCGACGCGATCTTCCTGGACGGCTTCGCACCGTCGCGCAATCCGCGGATGTGGGCGCCCGCGCTGCTGCGCGCGGTCGCCCGCCTGGCCCGCCCCGGAGCACGGCTTGCCACCTGGTCGACGGCGGCGTCCCTGCGCGATGCGCTGTCGGCGCTCGGCTTCGAGACGACGCGCATGCCCGGCGTTCGCGGCAAGCGCCATCGGCTCGAAGCCGTCCGCACCGCGGGGTCCGGGCCGCGTTCAGGCGCAGCACCCTTGTCGTCCGCAGCGCCCGCGCCCGGCGATCGGCGGGTGCTGGTCGTCGGTGCCGGCCTGGCCGGCAGCGCCGTCGCCGAGGGTTTCGCTCGCCGCGGCTTCGAGGTCGTGCTGCTCGACGCACGCGCGACGCCGGGTGGCGAAGGATCGGCGCAGCCGGTCTGCGCCGACCATCTGCACCTGTCGCCCGACGACAACCTGCTGGCGCGACTGTCGCGCGCGGCGTTGCTGCTGCGCAGCGCGCATGGCGAGCCGGTCGCGCGCGGCCGGCTCGTCGTCGACGCCGACGCGGACGCCGGAAGGCGCAGCGAAGCGATGCTTTCACGCCTGGGTTTTCCGGAGAGCTTCGCACGCCACCTGCACAGCGACGAGGCCAGCGACGTCGCCGGCATTCGAATTCCACACGGCGCGCTGTGGCTGCCCGCTTGCGCCGCCATTGCACCGGAGCCGGCGATCCGCGCGGCACTCGCCGGCGGGGCGAGCGGTGCGATCCGCTTCGTCGGCAATGCGGCGGTCGCCCGGCTGGAACGCGACCCGGCGGGTCGCGGCTGGGTCCTGCGCAACGCCGCCGGGGAGCGGCTGGCTGACGCGCCGATCGTCGTGCTCGCCAACGCCGGCGACGCGCCGCGGCTCGCCGGCCTCGCCAGCCTGCCGCTGCATCGCACGCGCGGGCAGAGCACCTGGCTGCGCGAGCCGGCGCTGGCCGGGCTGCGCACGGTCCTGGGCGGCGCGGCCTACGCGAGTCCGTCGGGGACCGGCGACGGGCGGCTGCTGGTCGGCGCGAGCTTCGGCAACGGCGCTTCGCCGCTGCCCGATCCGGACGACGACGCCGGCAACCTGCAGCG
>JAAZBL010000219.1 GCA_012513825.1 Limnobacter sp.
CCGGCCCCGGCGATCCAGGCCCTGGCGACCCCGGCCCCGGCGATCCCGGCCCTGGCGACCCCGGCCCCGGCGACCCCGGCCCCGGCGACCCCGGCCCCGGCGACCCCGGCCCCGGCGACCCCGGCCCCGGCGACCCCGGCCCGGGCGACCCCGGCCCGGGCGATCCGGGTATCCCGCCGCCGATGTCCGGGCCCGGCGTCATCGAGAAGACCGGGCAGCTGTACCTGCGAAACCTGCCTCCGGTCCTCGTCGTCTTCGACTGGTTGCCGCTGACCAACATCGGTGGACGCTACGTCCTCGACGAGCAGGGTCGGCTGCAGTCGCTGGGGCTCGACGATTCGGGCATCTGCACGCTGCTGATCTGCCTGTCCCGCGGCGACGCGAAGCTGGCGGAGGCCCAGGCCGATGCCTATGCGAGCTGGGGCCGCTGGACCGACGGAACGATCGCCTCGCACGGCGCGCTCGGCTGGGCGGTGCTCGCTCCCAGCCGCAGGCTGTCGGCGAACCAGGGACTGCACTACCTGGTCGGAGTTCCGTCGACGACGGTGCCGACCAGCGGACAGTTCGGCTACACGCTGCTCGGGGCGACGAAGCCGACGTTCGACAACGGTTCGGCGAGTCCCGGCAGCTTCAGCGGCAACGCCGCTGTCGCCTTCTCGCCGGGCCAGGCCCGGATCGGGCTCGAAGGCCTGGTCACGATCGGCGGCAACAGCTACACCTTCGCGACGATCGGCGGAGCCCGCGATCCGTCGACGAGCGCGCTGTCCACCGATGCCGGCAGGAACTTCGCGTTTCAAGGGGGACCCGGCGCGCTCGGCTGCGCCGGCGGCAGCGGCTGCACCGTCGACGTTTCGGGTGGCCTGTTCGGCCCCGATGCCGCGCGACTCGGCCTGAGCTACGAAATCGCACCGGCCGGTCGGGGCTCTACAATCTCGGGGGTCGGAGTATTCCAGAAGCAGTAGCGGCGCCGGTGCGGGCTGCCGCGTACTTCGCTGCTGCCGGAAGCTCCAGCAACGCGAGCTACAGCTTGAAGACGAAGACCCTGGAATACAGCCCCGAGATCGCAGACAACCGGCGACTCGCGAACCTGTGCGGCCCGCTCGACCAGAACCTGCGCCAGATCGAGGAGGCCTTCGACGTGAAGATCGCCCGTCGCGGCGACAGCTTCAGCATCGAAGGGCCCGTCGAGGGCGGCCGGCGCGCGGTGGCGGCGCTCAAGCAGTTCTGGAACCGCGCCGAACTGCCTCTGTCGCTCGACGACGTCCAGCTCGGCCTGGTCGAGGTGCGTTCGCCGACGGCCCGGCAACCGGGTGACGAAGATGCGCCGGTCCTGCACACGAAGCGCAGCGACCTGCAGGGTCGCACGCCGAACCAGCGCGCCTACCTGCGCAACATCCTGTCGCACGACATCACCTTCGGCATCGGGCCGGCCGGCACCGGCAAGACCTACCTGGCCGTCGCCTGCGCCGTCGACGCGCTCGAACGCGACGCGATCAAGCGCATCGTGCTGACGCGGCCGGCCGTCGAGGCCGGCGAGCGGCTCGGCTTCCTGCCCGGCGACCTCGCGCAGAAGGTCGACCCGTACCTGCGGCCGCTGTACGACGCCCTCTACGACCTGCTCGGCTTCGACCGCACGGCCCGGATGTTCGAGAAGCAGGCGATCGAGATCGCGCCGCTGGCCTACATGCGCGGGCGCACGCTGAACAACTCGTTCATCATCCTCGACGAAGCGCAGAACACGACACCCGAGCAGATGAAGATGTTCCTCACGCGGATCGGCTTCGGCTCGCGCGGCGTCGTCACCGGCGACATGACGCAGATCGACCTGCCGCGCGGCCAGGCCTCGGGGCTGATCGAGGCGCGGCGCGTGCTGAAGGGCGTCCGCGGGCTGGCGTTCACCGAGTTCGACAGCAGCGACGTCGTTCGCCATCCGCTGGTCGCCCGCATCGTCGACGCCTATGAGCGCTTCGCGCCGCGCGAAGACTGAGGAGCCGCGCTCGTCCGGGCGTCGCGCCTCGCCCGGATCGCCCGGATCGCCCGGATCGCCCGGATCGCCCGGATCGACCGGATCGACCGGACGCCCGCGGCTGTCGCTGTCGATCCAGCTCGGCGAGCGCGTCGCCGAACTCCCGGCATCGCGTGCGCAGCTCCGGCGCTGGGTGTCCTCGGCGCTCGCTTCGGCCGAAGGCCCGACGCAGATGCGGCTGACACTGCGCTTCGTCGGCGAGGCCGAGGGCCGCGCGCTGAACCGCGACTATCGCGGCCGCGACTACGCGACCAACGTGCTGACCTTCGCCTACGACGAAACGCCGCGCCGGGACGGCTACGCCGGCCCGGCCGAGGCCGACATCGTGATCTGCCTGCCGGTGCTGGCGCGCGAGGCGCGTGCGCGCCGGATCCCGCTCGCGCACCACCTCGCGCATCTCGTCGTGCACGGCGTGCTGCACTCCTGCGGCCACGACCACGAGCTCGACGACGAAGCGCGCGCGATGGAAGCGCGCGAGACGCGCGTGCTCGCGCGTTTCGCCATTCCGGATCCGTATCGGCATCACTGATCGGCGCCCGTCGGCCGGGCCCGTCGACTTGCGCCCGGAGCCCGGCTGACGGCATGCTGCGCCTGTCGGCCGTTCGTGCCATCGCTTTCCGGAGTCCTGCATGCCCGCGCATCCGAGCGAGAACCTTCGAACGCTGGCCTTCGTCGGCCATGCCGGCGTCGGCAAGACGACGCTGGTCGAGGCCCTGCTGGCCAGCGCCGGTGCGATCGCCAGCGCCGGCAGCATCGAGCGCGGCAACACCGTCTGCGACTACGACCCGCTCGAGAAGGAGCACGGACATTCGCTGAAGCTGGCCTGCGCGCATTTCGAGCGCGACGGCGTACGCGTGCACCTGCTCGATACGCCCGGCTACCCCGACTTCGCGGGCCGGGCGATGGCGGCGCTCGACGCGGTCGAGTCGGTGGCCATCGTCGTCGACGCGCAGCGCGGCATCGAGCTGTCGGCCTCGCGGATGGCCCTCTGGGCGCAGACACGCGACCTGTGCCGCTTCGTCGTCGTCAACCGGATCGATGCCGAAAATACGGATCTCGAATCGCAGGTCGAGGCGATCCGCACGGCCTTCGGCCCCGAATGCCTGCCGGTGAACCTTCCGGCCGACGGCGCCACCCGCGTCGTCGACTGCTTCTTCGCACCCGACGGCGGACCCACCGATTTCGGCAGCGTCGAGGCGGCC
>JAAZBL010000220.1 GCA_012513825.1 Limnobacter sp.
GTTCTGGGGCAGCTTCGATCTCGCGGTGACCCGGTTCTCGGGCCGCCGCGCACCGCTTCATCCCGGCGGTGTGCCTCACCTGCCCGATGCGGTCACCCGCGAGGCCTATTCGCACGAAGTGAGCAGCGCCGGATTCTGGCCGGGCGGCGGCACGGTCGACTTCGCTGCCTTCTACTCGTACGCGTATCCGGCACCGGCGGGCTTCGCCGAAGCGCGCGTGGAGCCGGCTGCCGCGTACTACGACCAGAACCTCGGCGAATTCGTGCTGCCCTACGATGCGGTCCGAGAGGCAAGCGACCCTGCGCAGACGCTGCTGGCTTTCCTCGAAAGCACGTACCGGGCGGCTGCCGACCTCGGCGGCTGGGATCGCGAGGCGCTCGAGTGCGCCGAAGGCGAGCCGCGCAAGCCGCGTCTGGTGTGAACACCCGGGTCGCCCGCTGTATCACCCGACTCCCGCTGTATCACCCGAGTCGCCCGCTGTATCACCCGAGTCGCCCGCTGTAACGCCCGATTCGTCCGCCATAACGTCCGATTCCCCGCGTTGCGGGACCGCCAGGAGAGGCTATCGGACAGCTCCTGGACCCGGCGGCAGCAGGCACTCGGCTTGCCTGCGCAGATTGGCGACGGCACGAGGCAAACGAAGTACGAGCGACGAAGTTGCCGCAGCGACTTCGGCCCGGTCTTGCCTCGGGACACGACGCCGTTCGATCCCCACCGACCGTCGAACGCGGCCCGCACCCGGCCGCATCCGGCGAAGCAGGGTCCGACGATGAGACGACATACGATCCGACTGCGCCTGGTCACCAAGCTGCTGCTTCCGGCCTGCTCGCTGCTGGCCGTCAACCCGGCCGCCTTTGCCGAAGAACCGCCCGGCGACGACAAGACCCTGAAGACGCGCGCACTCGAGATGGGTGCGAAGCTGCTGCAGGGCAACGCGCCGCCCGCCCGAATGGACATCTACCTCGTCGGCTTCCATCCGATGAAGGACCATCCCGACCAGCAGATGGAGGCGCATCACTTCTGCCAGCAGGTCAACCAGGACTTCGCGCAATGCGTGCTGTTCGACGGCAACGGCGCCGACGCGAAGCTGAACGGCATCGAATACATCATCTCGGAGAAGCTCTTCGATTCGCTTCCCGAAGACGAGCGCGCGTACTGGCATCCGCACAACGGCGAAATCCTCAGCGGCCAGTTGGTGGCGCCCGGCATTCCCGGGCCGGCGGAGCACGCGCTGATGAAGGACAAGATGAACAGCTACGGCAAGACCTGGCACGTCTGGCACACCGGCGCGATGGGCAACGCCGGCGACGCGCTGCCGCTCGGCCCGCCGATGCTCGCCTGGTCGTTCAACCGCGACGGCGAAGCGACGCCGGGGCTCGTCGAGCGGCGCGACGAGCAGATGGATATCGATACCGCCGAGAAGCGCCGCGAGCGTGCGGACCTGCGATCGCTCGCGAAGCCGCAGTCCGGCGTCGACGCGCTGAAGGCGGCATTCCCGGACGCGCGGCCGATTCCGGGCGTCGTCGATCGCGATGCCAGCGCCGCTCCGGCGGCAAGCCGATGACGAGGACGACTCGCGATGGCACTCGTATTCGAGCAATTGCTGACCGAAGCGATCGGTGATGCCAGCTATCTGGTCGGCGACGACGCTGCCGGCGTGGCCGTGGTCGTCGACCCGCAGGTGGACGTCGATCGCTACCTCGACGCCGCACGCGCACACAAGCTGGCGATCACGCACGTCGTGCAGACCCACGTCCACGAAGACTTCCTGAGCGGGGCCACGGCGCTGGCCCGGGCCGCCGGCGGCGCCGAGGTCTGGGTCAGCGGGCACGATGCGCCCGACTACGGCTTCGAGCACCGGCTCGCGTGGGATGGCGACGTGCTCGAGCTCGGCAAGGTGCGACTCGTCGTTCGGCACACGCCCGGGCACACGCCGGAACACATCTCGCTGCTCATTGCGAAGGAAGACGCACGGGACGCACCGTTCGCGGTGCTGTCCGGTGGCTCGCTGCTCGTGTCGGCGGCAGGCCGGACCGACTTGCGCGGCAGCGAGCACGTCGACGAGCTGACGCGCTCGCAGTTCGAAACGCTGCGCGGTTTCTTCCTGTCGCTCGACGACAAGGTCCAGGTCTGGCCGACGCACGTCCACGGCTCGCCCTGCGGCGCGGCGATCGGCGACCGCACCAGCACGACGATCGGCTACGAACGGCGCCACAATCCGCTGCTGCAGCATGCCGACGAAGCGTCGTTCCGCGAGGCGGCGCTCGCCGACCTGCCGCCGAAACCGAGCTACTATCCGCGCCTCCGTGGCCGCAACACCTCGGCGCAGCCGACCGGGGCACCTTCGGCCGGAATCCGACCGCTGGCGCCGACGGCGTTCGCGGCGGCGATGGCAACCGGCGACACGCTCGTGCTGGACACGCGCGAGATGCTGGCTTTCGGCGGCTCGCACATCCCCGGCGCCTTGAACATCGGCGCCGAGGGCTCGCTGGGAATCTGGGCCGGCTGGATGCTCGAATCCGGGCAGCCGCTGCTGCTGGTGCTCGAAAGCGACGAACACCTGCACGAGGTCGTGACGCACCTGGGTCGCACCGGCTTCGACCGCTTCGCCGGCTACCTGGCCGGCGGGATGCCGGCCTGGCAGAACGCCGGGCAGCCCTTGCAGGCGCTGCAGCAGATGCACGTGACCGAGGCAGCGGCATTGAACGAACGCGGCGAACTCGCGCTCGTCGACGTGCGTTCGCCGCAGGAATGGACAGCCGGTCACGCCCCGGGCGCACGGCACCTGTTCCTTCCCGAACTGCCGTCCCGTCTTGGCGACCTGCCCGTCGACGGCCCGATCGCCGTATATTGCGCCACTGGGTATCGAGCCTCGATCGCCGCGAGCCTGCTGCAGGCGCGAGGCTTCGAAGTGGCGAACATCCCGGGGAGCTGGCAGGCCTGGACCGAGCGCGGCTTGCCGGTGGCGAAGGAACGAACGTGACGGATCACGCGCCCGAACTGCAGGTCAGCGAATGGCTGA
>JAAZBL010000221.1 GCA_012513825.1 Limnobacter sp.
CGCGAGCGTCGACTTGCCCGAACCCGACTCGCCGACGACCCCGAGCGTCGCCCCCCTGGGCAGCTCGAGCGAAACGCGATCGAGAGCGCGCGTGATCCGCGCGCCGCGGCCAAGGAAGCCGCCGGTGCGGAACGTCTTCTCGAGCCGGTCGACGACCAGCACCGGCGGTGCCTCGATCGGACGCGCCGGTGGCGGCGTCAGCGGCGGCACGGCCGCGATCAGCTGCTTCGTGTACGGGTGCGACGGCGCGCTCAGCACGCGGTGCGCGGTCCCCTCCTCGACCAGCAGGCCGTTCTGCATCACGGCGACCCGATCGGCGATCTCGGCAACGACGCCGAAGTCGTGCGTGATGAACAGCACGGCAGTACCGCGACGCGCCTGCAGGTCGCGGATCAGCTTCAGGATCTGCGCCTGCGTCGTCACGTCGAGCGCCGTCGTCGGTTCGTCGGCGATCAGCACGTGCGGCTCGAGCGCCAGCGCCATCGCGATCATCGCGCGTTGCCGCTGCCCGCCGGACAATTCGTGCGGATAGGCGCGCGCCGAGGCGACCGGGTCGGGCAGGCGAACCTCGTCGAGCAGTTCGACGACGCGCGCGTCGATGGCGCGCCGGTCGAGATCGGTATGGATGCGGAACATCTCGGCGATCTGGTCGCCGACCCTGCGCAACGGGTTGAGCGCCGTCATCGGTTCCTGGAACACCATCGCGATGCGCGCGCCGCGCACCCGGCGCATCTGCGCTTCGTCGAGCGCCAGCAAGTCCCGGCCTTCGTACTCGATCGAACCGCTGTCGACGCGCACGCCGGCAGGCAGCAGGCGCATGATCGCACTGGCCGTCATCGACTTGCCGGAACCGGATTCGCCGACCAGGCACAGGATCTCGTTGGCCGACAGCGTTAGCGACAGCTCGCGCAGTGCGTGAGTACGGTCGGCACCGCGCGGCAGCGCAACGCCGAGCCGGTCGACCCGAAGGATCGGCGCGTTCGTCATCGCGATTTCAGCCGCGGGTTCAGTGCATCGTTGAGTCCCTGCCCGACCAGCGAGACCGCCAGTACCGTGAGCAGGATCGCCACGCCCGGGATCGCCGACACGTACCACTGCGTGCGCAGCACGCCGCGGCCGTGACCGATCAGGTTGCCCCACGAAGCCACGTTCGGATCCGACAGGTTCAGGAAGGCGAGCGCGCTTTCCATCAGGATGGCCAGCGCCATGACGACGCTGGCGTAGACGATCAGCGGCGGCATCGCGTTGGGCAGGATTTCGCGGAAGATGATCGCGCCATCGCGCAGGCCCAGCGTTCGACAGGCCTGGACGAACTCCCGATTGCGCAGGCTCAGGAACTCGGCGCGCGTGAGCCGCGCCGGGGCCGGCCAGGAGACGATGCCGATCGCCAGCGTGACCGTCGTCAGGCTCGAGCCGAAGACCGCGACCAGCACCAGCAGCAGCAGGAAGCTCGGCACCGTCTGGAACGCCTCGGTCACGCGCATCAGCAGGTCGTCGACCCAGCCGCCGTAGTAGCCGGCGAGCGCTCCGATCAGCACGCCCAGCACGATCGCGACGATCGTCGCGACGATGCCGATCAGCAGCGAGATGCGCGCACCGTGGAAGATCTGCGCAGCGATGTCGCGCCCCGATGCGTCGGTGCCGAGCAGGAAGCGCGGATTGTCGAAGGGCAGCGTCAGCGGCCGTCCGGCCAGGCTCAGCGGGTCACGAGGGTAGAACCAGCCGGCCGACAGGGCCATGAACAGCACCAGCAGGAACAGCAGCAGCCCGATCACCGCGGCCGGACTGCGCATGTACAGGCGAAGGAATCGCATGCCGATGCTATCTGCCCGAGCCGATGCGCGGGTCGAGCCGTGCATAGGCGATATCGACGATGAAGTTCACGACGATGACGAGCACGGCCGACACGAAGACGATCCCCAGCAACATGTTCAGGTCGCGCTGCACGACCGACTCGTAGGCGAGACGCCCGAGGCCGGGCAGTGCGAACACGCTCTCGACGACGACCGATCCGCCGAGCATCGTGCCGACCTGCAGCCCCATCAGCGTGACCATCGGCAGCAGCGCATTGCGCAATACGTGACGCACGATGACGCCGTGTTCGGCGAGGCCCTTGGCGCGCGCGGTCCGCACGAAGTCGAGCGTCAGCACCTCGAGCATCGACGCGCGCATGATCCGCAGGTAGATCGCCAGGAACCCGAGCGCCAGCGTCAGCGTCGGCAGCACCAGGTACTGCGCGATGTCGAGCGCGCGCGCAAGGCCGGTGAGCCCCGAACCGATCGTCTCGAAGCCGCCGGCCGGCAGCCACGACAGCCGGATCGAGAAGGCGACGATGCCCATCAGGCCGAACCAGAACGAAGGCGTCGCATAGAAGATCAGCCCGAAGGTCGAGATCAGCGTGTCGGGCCACCGGTTGACCCGGCGCGCGGCGATCACGCCGAGCGCCATGCCGGCGGCGAACGCGAACGACAGCGCCGAGACCATCAGCAGCAGCGTGGCCGGCAGGCGCTCCAAGATCACGTCGGCGACCGGCTTCGCATAGATCGCCGAGTAGCCGAGGTCGAGCTGCACGAGCCGCCACATGTAGTTGGCGAGCTGGACGGCGACCGGTGCGTCGAGCCCGTAGAACTGGCGAAGCTCCTCGATCATCTTCGCGTCGCCGCCGCCCATCTGCGCGACCAGCGCGTCGACCGTGTCGCCGGGCGCGAGCTGCAGCAGCAGGAACAGGCCGGCCAGGATGATCAGCAGCGTCGGCAGGCTCGCGGCGAGCCTGCGCAGCGCGAGCGCGAAGATTCTCACGGAGCCTCAGGGCGCGACCCAGAGGTCATGCCAGGTACTCGAGATCCAGCGTGGCGTGTTGTGGTGGTTCTGCAGCTTCGTGCTGGTGACCGACATCAGCAGCCGCTCGATCGCCATCCACAGCGGGATCTCCTGGTTGACCCGCTGCTGGAAGCGTGCGTAGAGCTCGCGGCGCTTCTCCGGGTCGATCTCGAACGCAGCGGCGTCGATCAGCTGGTCGACTTCGTCGGACTGCCAGCCCCACTGGTTCGTCCACGGCGCGCCCTTCGGGCTGCCCGATCGATACCAGACGGTCGTGGACACGGCCGGGTCGCCGCGGTACTGGTGCCAGCCGGTGGCCAGGTCGAAGTCCCAGTCGTTGTAGATCGTCTTGAGCCAGCCGGCGGCGTCGTAGCGGACGATCTCGACGTCGATGCCGATCTGCTGCAGCGACTGCTGCATGAACGTGGCCCACAGCGTGATGTCTTCGCCCCAGGGCGCCGGCGCGAGCCGCAGCGCGAAGCGTTTGCCGCCGGCACCGCGCTTGTAGCCCGCCTCGTCGAGCAGCGCCTCGGCCTTCTTGCGGTCGAACGGATATTGCGGCGTGTCCTTCGTGTAGAACTTGGGCGACGAACTCGGGACCGGGCCGGTGGCCGGCTGGGCGAAGCCGTACAGGAAGTTCTCGCAGAAGAACGGAACGTCCAGCGCCCGCACGATCGCCTCGCGCACACGCCGGTCGGACAGCTCCTTGCGCCGGAAGTTGAACTCGATCGTGTTCATCACCGCGTTGCCTTCGTTGCCGCGGGTGGACACTTCGAAGCGATCGTCCTTGCCGAGCCGGTCGAGGTCGGCCAGCGGCAGCGCGCCTTCGGCGCTCATCTGGATCTGGCCCGACTCGATCGCGGCGACCGCCGCGGCCGGGTCCGGAATGAAGCGCCAGACGATCTGGTCCAGATACGGGAAGCCCTTGCGCCAGTAGTCCTCGTTGCGCGCGGCGATGATGTACTGGCCGCGCTCGTACTTCGAGAACTTGAACGGGCCGGTGCCGATCGGCGCGGTATTGGCCGGGTTCTCGAGCACCTTCGTGCCTTCGTAGACGTGCTTCGGCGCCACGTAGCCCAGATCGGCCAGCGCGCGCAGCAGCAGGTCGAGCGGCATCGGCCGCGAGTAGCGGAACACGGCCGTGTGCGCATCGGGCGTATCGACCGCGTCGAGGTACAGCTGCAGCGCGGTGCCGTAGTTCAGGTGCTTCTTCCACATCTCCATCGCCGTGTACTGGACATCGGCCGAGGTGAATGGCTTGCCGTCGTGCCAGGAGACGCCTTCGCGAAGCTTGAACGTGATGGTCTTGCCGTCGGGCGACGACTCCCACGACGTGGCCAGCACCGGCGCGGTCTCGCCCTTTTCGTCGAGGTCGACCAGCGCCTCCATGATCTTGCCGCCGACGACGTAGACGCCGGTGGACGCCCGCAATGCCGGGTTCAGGATGCGCTGCTCGCCCTGCATGTGGACGGTGATGCTGCCGCCGCGCCGGGGCGTGCCCTGCCCTTGCGCGTGCAGCACCGACGGGAGCGCGGCGGACAGGGCGAGCGCGGGGGCGGTCAGCAGGGCATTGCGACGGGTGAAGTTCATCTCGGGAGCTCCTGTTGGTATTGTCGGCGCGAAGCGAAAACCGGCCTTTTTACGAAGATTTGCAGACGCTGTCGAGCCGATCCGGATCGCGCATAAGCAAAAAATGCAGATCCCGGACCTCCGCGACCGCGAAGGCAGCGCAACGCGGCATGCGGCGGGATCTCATGCCTTCTCGAAAACGAGCATGACGCCGTTCGCACGAGCGGCAGGCACGCTCACCGTGCCCGCGCCCGCTGCGGCGGCCTCGCCGACCGCCCTGGCCGCGGCATCGAGGTCCCGCACGCGCAGCACCAGCGCCACCGCCCCTTCGTCGGGCAGCTGGTCGGCTCGTGCCGCCGGATGCCGCGCGACGAAGGCGTCGCGGTCGAGAAACAGGAAATCGCCGCGCTCCGGCGCGGTGGCGACGCGCCAGCCATCGTCGGCACGCCGTGCCTCGCCGTCGATGAGCCGGGCGAGTTCGGCCGAAGCATCGGCCGGCGACGCTGCGACCAGCTCGACGCGCGCGATGCCGGTCGCGGTGTTGGCGTGCGTCTGCAGGGACGGGATCCAGACGGTGGCCCGCGTGTGGTGCTGGCAGGCGAAGATCCGCGTGTCGGCCGGCCGATCGTCGGGCGACCAGTTGAAGACGCTGAAGGCGGCCTCGCCGTGCCCGCCGTCGGGCAGGTCGACCGGCCGGCTGAACTCGATCGGACCGCTGACTTCGATGCCGCGGGCGTGCAGCGCCGCGACGCCGGTCGCCGCGTCGCTGGTCGTGAACGCGACGCGCTCGATGCCTTCGCCGCGCCGCTCGAGGAACGCGCGGCTCGGCGCGTTCAGATCGGTCTCGTGCAGGATGCCGAGCAGTTCGACGTAGTCGTCGCCGAACATGATCGTGTAGTTGCCGGTGCCGAGGTGGGCGCTGTGCGTGCCGCGCGGCGACAGCGTGAAGCCCAGCGCGGCCCAGTTGCGCGCGGCGGCGTCGAGGTCGTGCACCATGACGACGACGTGGTCGAGCCCTTCGAGACTGGCGAGCATCGGCGTTCCTCCCGGCGGTCGTTCGGTCGTGATCGGCCGGCTTCGCGCGCCGAAACGGCGCCTCAGATCTCCGACCGGTCCATGCGTCGGTAGCGTATCAGCATCAGCGGCGCAACGCGGCGTGCGAGGCCATGCAGCGGCAACGGCGTCGGTTCGCCGAACGGCAGCGCCAGCTCGTTCTCCGGCACGCCCTGCACGGCCTTGGCGAACTCCCTGCCGAGCGCCACCGACAGCCCGACCGCCCGGCCGTTGCAGCCGGCCCAGGCCCAGCCGTCCGGGCCGAGCCGGTGGAAGCGCGGCATGAAGTCGCGCGTCATCCCGACGTAGCCGTTCCAGACGTAGTCGAAGCGCGGCTCGCCGATCTGCGGCCACAGCCGCTTGAGCCGCGCGCCGATCATCCACTTCAGGCGTCCGACGCGGTCGATCGGCAGCAGGATCGCCCCCCCGGTGACGAAACGGTTGCGCGCGTCGTAGCGGCCGAAATGCAGGTCGCCGTGCGTGTCGGACATCGCCTGGCGCCCGGGAATCACCGTGGCCCGGACCTCGTCGGGCAGCGGTTGCGTGGCCATCTGCCAGGACAACACCGGCACGAGCTCCTGCGCGATGCGCCGGTGCAGCGTCGACGAGAACTCGCCGGTATAGGCGTTCGTGGCGAGCACGAGCGCGCGTGCACTGACCGAGCCCGACGGCGTATCGACGACCCAGCGGCCGTCGCGATGCGTGAAGTACAGCGCCGGCGTCTGGCCATGGATCCGCGCACCCGCGTCGACCGCGGCCCTGGCCAGTCCGCGCGCGAGCGCCAGGGGATTGACGTGGCCGCCGCTGCGGTTCCAGAAACCGCCGTACCAGGCGTCGGAACCCAGCATCTGCCTGACCTGGCCGGCATCGAGCAGCTCGACCGGAGCGCCGCGTGCCGACCACTGCCGATGGCGCCGCTCGGCGATCGCGATGCGGCCGGGCGAATGCACCGGCTGCACCCAGCCGGTCTGCTCGGCCTCGGCTTCGATCCCGTGCTCGCGCACCGTGTCGAACAGGATCGAAGCGCAATCGCGCAGCAGCCCGACGAAGCGCGCGCCGGCATCGCCGTGCCGGGCCTCGATGTCGTCGGGGTCGGGGCGCGTCAGCGTCGGAATCACCTGGCCGTTGTTGCGCCCGGACGCCCCCCAGCCCGGCTCGGCGGCTTCCAGCACGATGACGTCGACCCCCGCCTTGCGCAGGTTCAGCGCCGTCGACAGGCCGGTGAAGCCGGCGCCGATGACGACGGCGTCGGCACTCGCCGGGCCGGCCAGCGGCGGGCACTGCGGCCCGGGCGGCGTGACCGCCGACCACAGCGAGCCGTGGTCTGCCACGGAAACGCGTCGGGTGTCCGATGTCATCGATGGTTCCTTGTCGTCGATCTGCCCCGGCCGGCTCGTCCGAGGCCGAAGCCCCTCTGGTGTTTCCAGGAGGCGGTCGGAGTATGGGAAGGTCGAACGCGAGCCCTTCCCATGCTCCGACAGCCTCCTGGTCGTTCGTTGCGGCCGATTGTACGGCGGCCCCGCCAGGCGCGACCCCTTGCCATACTCGACAGCCTCCTAGAGTGAAACGTCGACGACCGATGCCCACGCAAGCACCTGATCCCGGGAAACCTTCGATGAATCCGCGCAGCTGGGAAGCCCAGGCCATCCGCAAGATCGAGGCCGATTTCAACCGCTCGGCCGACACGCACCTGATTCCGGTGCCCCTGCCCGCATTCCCCGGAGTACACCTGTACCTGAAGGACGAATCGAGCCACCCGACCGGCAGCCTGAAGCACCGACTGGCCCGTTCGCTGTTCCTCTACGCGCTGTGCAACGGCTGGCTGCATCGCGGCAGCACCGTCGTCGAGGCCTCGTCGGGCTCGACGGCCGTCTCCGAGGCCTACTTCGCCCGACTGGTCGGGCTGCCGTTCCTGGCCGTGATCCCGGCCACGACCTCGCCGGAAAAGATCGCGGCGATCGAGTTCTACGGTGGACGCTGCCACCTGGTGGCCGAACCGCATGCGGTCTACAGCGAGTCGAAACGGCTGGCGCAGGAGCTGCGCGGCCACTACATGGACCAGTTCACCTACGCCGAGCGTGCGACCGACTGGCGCAGCAACAACAACATCGCCGAATCGATCTTCGCGCAGATGGCACAGGAGCCGCACCCTGTGCCGTCCTGGGTCGTCTGCGCCTGCGGCACCGGCGGCACGACGGCGACGATCGGCCGCTACATCCGTTATCGCTGCTACGACACGCGCGTCTGCGCAACCGACCCCGACCATTCGGTCTTCTTCGACGCCTATGCCAGCGGCGACCCGACGCTGCGGCTGGACGCCGGATCGCTGATCGAGGGGATCGGCCGGCCGCGCGTCGAGCGCTCGTTCATGCCGAAGGTCATCGACGCGATGCTGAAGATCCCCGATCTCGCGTCGCTGGCGGCGATCCGCTACCTGTGCCGCGTGCTCGGGCGGCGCTGCGGCGGCTCGACCTGCACGAACTTCATCGGGGCACTGGAGCTTGCGCGCCGGATGCACGATGCCGGCGAGCAGGGGTCGATCGTCGCGATCCTCTGCGACGGCGGCGAACGCTACATGCACAGCTACTACGACGATGCCTGGCTCGCCGCACGCGGCCTCGACATCGAACCGGCGACCGAGGCCGTCGCCCGCTGCGCCGAGGAAGGGCGGCCGCTGCCCTGGCCGATTCGCGGCGCCGGCGACCTGGCCGATTCGCGGCGCCGGTGAGCTCGCGGGCGGCTGAACAGGCGCCGTCGAGCGCCTCGGGCATGGCCGCCCGGGCGTTCAGTCGTGACCGCCGGCGAAGTTCTCGAACTTCGTGTACTGGCCGACGAAGGTCAGCCGGACGGTGCCGATCGGACCATTTCGCTGCTTGCCGATGATCAGCTCGGCCGTGCCCTTGTCCGGCGAATCGGGGTTGTAGACCTCGTCGCGGTAGATGAACAGGATCACGTCTGCGTCCTGCTCGATCGCCCCTGATTCCCGAAGATCCGACATCACCGGCCGCTTGTTCGGCCGCTGTTCGAGCGAGCGGTTGAGCTGCGACAGCGCGATCACCGGACAGTTGAGCTCCTTGGCGAGGCCCTTGAGGCCGCGCGAGATCTCCGAGATCTCGGTGGCGCGGTTCTCGCCGCTCGACGACCCGCTCATCAGCTGCAGGTAGTCGATGATGACGAGGCCGAGCTGCCCGCACTGGCGCGACAGCCGGCGCGCGCGGGCGCGCAGCTCCAGCGCGCTGAGCGCCGGCGTCTCGTCGATGTAGAGCTGCGTGTCCTGCATCTTCTGCATCGCGTTGGTCAGGCGCGGCCAGTCGTCGTCGAGCAGGCGCCCGGTGCGCAGCCGCTGCTGATCGAGCCGGCCCACCGAGCAGACCATGCGCATCGCGAGCTGCGTGGCGCCCATCTCCATCGAGAACACGGCGACCGGCAGTCCCTGGTCGATCGCGACGTGCTCGCCGATGTTCAGCGCAAGGCTGGTCTTCCCCATAGACGGCCGGCCCGCGACGATGATCAGGTCGCCCGGCTGCAGGCCCGAGGTCATCCTGTCGAGATCGGCGAACCCGCTCGGCACGCCGGTCACGTCGTTCGGGTTGTTCTGGTTGTAGAGCTCGTCGATCCGCTCGACGACCCTGCCGAGCAGGTCGGGCAGCGCCTGGAAGCCCGCCTGGCCGCGCGCGCTTTCCTCCGAGATCTGGAAGATCTTCGACTCGGCCTCGTCGAGCAACTGGCGCGTGTCCTTGCCCTGCGGATTCAGCGCCGCCGTCGAGATCTCGTCGGACGTCGAGATCAGCCGGCGCAGCACCGAGCGGTCGCGCACGATCTCCGCGTAGCGGCGGATGTTCGCCGCCGACGGCGTCTCCTGCGCCAGCGCGTTCAGGTAGGCAAGACCGCCGGCTTCCTCGGCCTTGCCGGCCGTCTGCAGCGCCTCGAGCACCGTCACGACGTCGGCCGGATGGCCGCGCTCGATCGCCTTCGAGATCTGGCGCCAGATCAGCCGGTGATCGTGCCGGTAGAAGTCGTTCTCGTGCAGCACGTCGGCGACACGGTCGAACGCATTGTTGTCGAGCAACAGCCCGCCGAGCACCGCCTGCTCGGCCTCGATCGAGTGCGGCGGCACGCGCAGCGCGGCGATCTGCGGGTCGATGGCGCCGGCGCTCTGCGCCAGGGCGGACGGACGAATTTCGGGGGACAAGGACATCTGCAGACGGCGTTCGAATGCCGATCCGGGGAGCGGCGAGCCATCGATGGTAGATCATCGGCCCGACACAGGCGCCGGACCCTACCGGCAGGCATCGGCGCCGCCTGCGAATGGGCCGCGGCAAGGCGGTGGCCGCAGGAACGAGCATCGCTTCATGAAGCGATCTCGTCGTAGCCCCTGCCCACGAATTCGACGAGGCAGAAGCCGTTGCCGAAGGGATCCGCCAACAGCGCGAGCTTGCCCCAGTTGCTGGTCCGCACGGCGCGCTCGAGGCTGGCGCCGGCTGCCGTGGCACGCGCGACCGCCGCATCGATGTCCGTGACGACGACGTCGAGGTGGACCGGCGTCCAGTGCCGCCGGTAGTCGCGAGGCTGCTTCGACGATGGAGACGAGTTCGTGCCCGCGGCCTTCGCCAGCAGGTAGATCGGCGCCGAAGCGCCCAGCAGTTCCACCCCGTCGGCGCCGAAGCGCCGGCCGATCCGCAGATCGAAGGCGCCGGTGTAGAAGGCGATCGCACGATCGAGGTCGTCGACGTCGATGTTCACGAGCAGGTCGACCATCACTGGCTCTCGCGTGGAAGCGACACCGGATTCTGTCACCGACCGATCTCGTAGACGACGAATCCGCCGAGCCTGTAAACCAGCGTCGCCCCGGCCACATCCTCCTGCCGGTTTCCGATCATCGGCAACAGCCGCGCGGCGAGGGTTTCGCCCGAGGCTTCGTCGGTCAGCGCGACCGCGCGTACCGGCTGGCCCTTCGCATGGGTCACCGTGTACGCGCGGTAGCCGTGCTCGTCGAGCCAGGCGTGCACGCGACGCACCATGCCGTGCACGTCGGCCATGTCGCCGAGGTCGCGAAACGCCACGCCGAACTTTCCGGGCTCGAGATGTCCGAGCAGGATCGCATCGCGCACGTGCAGGACGAGCACCGCCGGCTTGCCGCCGGCCAGCGTGCGCAGCTCGGCCATCCCGCGCTCCTCGTCGGCGAGCAGCGCGGCAACGAATCGATCGAAGCGCTGTCGCTGCTCCGTGGCATCGGCAAGCTGCCAGAACTCGCGCTCGATCGAGTCGACGGCCTCGCGCCGCGCATCCCACTGCCGCGGCACGAACAGCGGCGTTCCGAGCGGCTCGCCGAACGCGACGTCGACGCCGGACAGCAGCCGGAACGGGCGCGACAGGTCCCACCAGGCGAGCACGGTCGTGCCTGCCTGCACGTGGCGCGCGAGCACTTCCGAGACGGCAGCCAGCTCGTCGGAGGCGGGCATCAGCCTCAGGAACGGGTCGTCGACCAGCGCGCGCCAGTCGACGAGCACCGGACCGTCGGCGGATTCGGCGAAGCTGAATTCCGCGAGTTTCCGGGCATCGTCCGTCGCGCCTCCGACGACGACGCCGCGGCGCACCGTGACCTGCCGATCGGCCAGCGGTGCGAGCGGGCCGAGCGCATCGGCAGCCACCGGATGACCGGGCACGTAGCGATGGGGCGGCGCGTCCCCGGGCGCCGGGGCGCCGCGCCAGCCCAGCAGCGCGGCGAGCCCCAGCAGCAGCAGCCCGGCTCCGACCGCCGCCAGGCTCGCGGCCCGGCGCGAACGGCGCCTGTCGGCTTCCCTGCGCGAGTTGCTGCCGTCCGCACGCGGTCGACCGGCGCGATCGGCGGACGGCAGCGCATCGGTGCTCATTCGCGCGCCCCCTGCGTCAGCCGTCGTCGCCGATCAGCGGCACGGACGGGCGCTCGGACGCTGGCTCGGCCGCGTCGCGCTTGATTCGGCGCATCGAGACGATCCCGCCGAGCAGAAGGCCGCCGCCGAGCATCGCGAGGCCGCCGCCGGCAAGGCGCGGATCCTCGCGCAGGCTAGCGAGCAGGCCCCGTGCACCGCCGACCGGCTCGCCCGGACCGCGCAACGAGGTCTTCGTGCCTTCCTTGCCTTCGAGCGCCTGCACGCGGCGTTCGAGATCGGCCTTCTCCCTGAGCAGCGTGTTCTGCTCGTTGATGATCGTCTGGCCCTTGATCAGGTTCGACCAGCCGTGCGAGTAGGTCCATCCGCCCGGATTCACGTGCTGCAGCCCCTTCATGTAACGGGCAACGTCCTGTTCCCACATCTCGGCGAAGGTCCGATCGACGATCGTCGCGTTGTTGCCGATCGAGAAGAACAACGAGGCGAAGCCGCCGGGCTCGTCCTTCTCGGGTTCGGGCAGCGGCGGGCGATTCGTCTTCTGCCCGGGCAGGAGCCCGTCGTCGTAAAGCTGCTGGACGACCTTGCGCGTGTCTTCGACCAGGTCGACGCCGTGCTGGATGCCCTTGTCGACCATGTCCAGGTAGGTTTTCGAGAAGCGCGGCGAGTGGCAGTTCGAACAGGTCGTCTGCCAGGCCGCCTTGCGCTCCTCGAACCACGGATGGTCGAGGTTGTCGGCGATCGTCTTGAACGGCAGGAAGCCCCAGCGGACCTTGCGCACGAGGTTGTGCGTGTATTTGCCGTTGAACTCGAAGTGACAGGTCTGGCAGGTCGGACCGGTCTGGCCGCCCTTGTCGAAGGCATCCTGGAGTCGCGCATGCCAGTTCCAGGTACCGCCCAGCGTCTGGTAGACGGTGCCGTGCTTCGACAGCATGAACTGCTCGTACTCGTTGTGGTCGACGCCGTTGTGGCAGGTCGCACAGGCCTCGGGCCGGCGCGAGTCGATCGTCGCGAACTCGTGCCGCGTGTGACAGGTATCGCACTTGGTCTGGTTCACGTGGCACAGCGTGCAGCCGGCGGCCACTTCGCGTTGCTGCAGCGCGGCCCAGGTCGCCGTCTCGACGTTCGCCGTGTAGTCGACCGCGTGCGACGGATGGCCGTCGGCCCATTGCTTCTGCGGCCAGCTCAGCGTGTCGCGCTCGGATTCGGCCTCGGCGAACTGGCGGACATGGCAGCTCCCGCAGACGGCGCGGTCAGGCATGCGCAGGTCCTTTGCGTGGTTTCCCGACTTCCAGTCGATGCCCATGTGGCAGTCGGCGCACTGCACCTGCGAGAGTTGCGTGTCGGCCGCGAGCAGCCCCTGCGAGCGCAGGTTGTCCTCGACCTCGGCGATGATCTCCTTCTTGTAGGCGCGCACGTCGGTGTCGGGCAGGTCGCGAATCTCGTCGAGCCGCGCGTGCACGCTCTTTTCCCACGACTTCACCCAGCCGTGCGTGACCCCGACGTGGCACTGCACGCACTGTTCGCGCGTCACTTCGATGTCGACCGGAGGCGGTTCGTAGAACAGCGTCGGCGCGAAGTACTGGTCCATCGGAATCGGCTCCCACCACTTCGCGAACTTGCCCTTCGTCAGCTCGGCACGCCAGCGCGTGGCCAGGGCGTCGAACAGTTCCTTCGGCGAGGCGTCGCGGCTCAGGCCGAGCGCCTTCAATTGCTCGTCGGGCACCGTATCCCAAACCCTGGCGGAACCGGGAAGATGCATCGCCAGCGTCAGGCCGGCGACGAGGACCAAGCCGATCAGTCGCGCAAACATGGGGCCTCCTCCGCAGCGGCGTTACGTCGATGCCCGACGTGCCCGCTGGTACGGCCGAGTATCCCTGCCCTGCCTGCACGGGCAAGAGCCATGGGGGCGAGAACGGATGGCGCCACGGACAGCCGGCGGCATGGTGCCATCGGCGATCCGGAGGTCCGGAACGCCCGACTTCGCCCTCAGCCGGCGGCGCGGGACGAACCGAGCGGCTGCGACGGTCTGCAGGCCTGCGCGAGCCGCGCGACGCCCTCGTCGATCTCGTCCTCGTCGAGCGCCGCGTAGCCGAGCATGACCGTACGCTCGAACCGCGCTTCGGCGACCGGCCCGGTCACCAGCGCGTTTCCGGTCGCCAGCCCGTAGACGCCGACCTCGTACGCACGCGCACGACGTTCGAGTTCGGCGGCGAGCGGAAAATGCCGCGGCAGTTCCCAGGTCAGGTGCATCCCGGCCTGGGCGCCGGCGATCCGGGCTTCGCCGAAGCAACGTTCGAGCGCCTCGATCAGGCGGTTGCGCCGCGCGCGGTAGATCGTGCGGACGCGACGCAGATGGTGCGCGAACGCGCCCGACGACAGGTACTCGGCGAGCAGCGCCTGCGCGTACCACGGAGAACAGTTGTTCAGCAGCGCCTTCGCGCAGCTTGCGTCGGCGACCAGGTGTCGCGGCAGGACCATGTAGCCGACCCGCAGACCGGCGCCGAGACTCTTGGAGAAGGTGCCGAGGTAGATGACCTGCTCGCGCTCGTCCTCGGCCTTCATCGCAGGCAGCGGCGTCGCGTCGTAGTGGAAGTCGCTGTCGTAGTCGTCTTCCACGATGTAGCTGCCGCAGCGTGCCGCCCAGGCATGCAGGCGACTGCGCCGCTGCGGCGACAGCGTCGCGCCGATCGGGTACTGGTGCGACGGGGTCACGTAGACGAATGCGGCGTCGCGCGGCAACCGGTCGACGTCGATGCCCTCGTCGTCGACATCGACCGGCGTCAGCCGGGCGCCGTGGCTGGCGAAGACGCGGGCCGCCCCGAGGTAACAGGGGTTCTCGGTGGCAACCTCGGTGCCGTCGCGGACGAACAGGCGGGCCAGGATCGAGAGGGCCTCCTGGATTCCGTGCGTGATCAGCACCTCGTCGGCGCAGGTCTTGATGCCGCGCGCGGCGCCGACATGGTCGGCGACCGCCTGGCGCAGCGCCGGCAGCCCTGCCGGATGGCCGTAGTCGCTGTGGCCCGCGTGCATCTCGGGCAGCAGGCGCCTGATCGCGTCGCGCCAGATCCGAAGCGGAAACAGCCGCGCATCGGGACGACCGACCCAGAAGTCGTAGCGCACCGGATGCTCGTACGGGGAACGGACGACGTGCGCCTGTCCGCGCAGTCGCAGCCGCGCGCTACGGCGAAGTCCGGCGGCCTCCGGCGCCTCCTCGGCAGGCGGCGCCACCGCGAAGCCCTCGAAAACGGGCGCCGATGCCACGAAGGTTCCGACCGGCTGGCGAACCTCGAGGTAACCCTCGGCCACCAGGCGTTCGTAGGCGAGCACGACCGTATTGCGCGAGACGCCGAGGTCGGCCGCCAGCACGCGGCTCGGCGGCAGCCGCATGTCGGGCTTCAGGCGCCCGTCGGCGATCAATTGCCTGAGCTGCTCGAAGATCTGGGCCTGCAGGCTCGGCCCGGCCCGCTGGGCCACGCGTAGCGGCAGTTGCATCGTTCGGCTCCCCGAAGGGCCGGGCATCCGTCGGCGACGTTCCCCGAGCCCGAGCAAGCGACGCAAGACGCTACGCGTCGGGCGCACGGAGGTCAACAGCATCGACAGCCTGTGCAACGCGCCGCCCGAGCTGGCGACGCCACTGGGTTGCAATTTCTAACTTATTGTTTTATAATGACTTTTTTCCGCGCGCCCTAACCCATCCAGGAGATTTTCAGACCCGATGACGACTCCGTCCCCCGTCCGCATGATGTACGCGATCCGCTGCCGAGTTTCGGGCAGCCGGACTCGCGCCGAAATCGACGACTTCCTGATCGAGCACCCGGTCACGCGCAAGCTCGTCGCGTTCTCCTCGATCGATTCGCCCTGGCGCCACAGCCCTGCATTGCTTCCGCAGGCCGAGGCGCAAGCCAGGGCCGACGCACTGCGACGGGCAAGCGGAGATCCCTGGCAGATCGAGCTCGCACCGAACGCCTGCCCGAACTGCGGCCGCGACATCGGCCCGGACCGCATCGACTTCTGCTATCCGCGGGTCCTCAAGAGCGGTCCGTGGCGCGCCGGCTGCAACGAGCACGACGGCGGCTGCGGCTTCGAAATCGAAGGCAGTTCCTACGACGACGTCGTCACGAAGTGGAACCTGATGCAGGCCGAAGCGCTCGAAACCGCCTGAGCCCTACAGCGACATCGACGGCCGCGCTGCCATGGCAGCGCGCCAGCGCAGCAGCTCCGGGTGCTCTTCTCCGGGCTTCATCTTGACGATCCGCGCGAAGTCGACGACGACGACCGCGGTGATGTCGGCAACGCTGAACCGGTCGGTCGCGATGTAGTCGCGACCGGCCAGCCGGTCGTTCAGCGTGGCGAAGAATTGCGCGACCCTCGCGAGCCCGCGCTCGGCCAGCGCGGGAATCTGCGCGTAGTCGACCGGCCCGGGCAGCGCCCGGTTCGCCATCGCCGGCGAACTGTTGCGCAGCGCCTCGGCGACGGCCATCAGGCCTTCGAACTCGATGCGCCACTGCCAGCTCGCGATCTCGGCCTTTTCCACCGGCGTCTCGCCGAGCAACGGAGGATCCGGAAAGCGTGCCTCCAGGTAGGCGATGATCGCCGCGTTGTCGGTCAGGACCGTGCCGTCGTCGACGCGCAGCACAGGGACCGTGCACTGCGGATTCACGCGCCGGAAATCTTCGCCGAACTGCTCGCCCTTGCGCAGGTCGATCTGCACGGTCTCGTGGGCGACACCCTTTTCGGCCAGCAGGATCCGGGCGCGACGCGGGCTCGGGGCGGTGCTGCAATCGTAGAACGTGATCATCGGAATCCCCGTGCCGTTGTCAGTCGGCGCTGGCCAGCTTGTCCTGCGTCTTCGTGTCGAAGTCGCTGGCGTCGTGACGTTCATGAAGCTGGCTCGATGGCTCGCCCCAGGTGCGGTTGACCATCCGGCCCCGCTGCGCCGCCGGTCGTTCGGCGATCCGGTCGGCCCAGCGAACCACGTGCTCGTACTCGTGCACCTGCAGGAACTCGCCGGCCTCGTAGAGCACGCCCTTGACCAGCGCCCCGTACCAGGGCCAGACCGCGATGTCGGCGATCGTGTACTCGTCGCCGGCGAGCCACGGGCTCTCGGCCAGCCTTCGGTCGAGCACGTCGAGCTGGCGCTTGACCTCCATCGCATAGCGATCGATCGCATACTCGATCTTGATCGGCGCGTAGGCATAGAAGTGGCCGAAGCCGCCGCCGAGGAAAGGTGCGCTGCCCATCTGCCAGAACAGCCAGGACAGGCATTCGGCGCGCGTCGCGACGTCGGTGGGCAGGAAGGCGCCGCCGAATTTCTCTGCCAGGTAAAGCAGGATCGCGCCCGATTCGAAGACCCGGATCGGACGCGGTCCGCTGCGATCGAGCAGCGCCGGAATCTTCGAGTTCGGGTTGACCGCGACGAAGCCGCTGCCGAACTGCGCGCCCTCGTTGATCGGAATCAGCCAGGCGTCGTATTCGGCGCCGGCATGGCCGAGGGCCAGCAGCTCTTCGAGCATCACCGTGACCTTGACGCCGTTCGGTGTGGCCAGCGAATAGAGCTG
Source organism: Limnobacter sp. (assembly GCA_012513825.1). Lineage (GTDB taxonomy): Bacteria > Pseudomonadota > Gammaproteobacteria > Burkholderiales > Burkholderiaceae_E > Zeimonas. The sequence continues at coordinate 16,871 of JAAZBL010000221.1, forward strand.
CAGCGGATGGCGCCCGGTCGGCAACTCCTTTTCGTGCGTGGCCCCGGCAGTCGGGCGGTTGATGTTGGCGAAGCGGCCGCCGTGTCCCTGCTTCCAGGTCCAGACGGCGGGCGGCGTGTATTCGGTCGAATCGGTCACTGGAGAGCTCTCCGGGAAACGGGACGGGTGCGACGACGGCGGGCGCGGCTGCTGCAGCGCTTCTGCTTCTCGTACGGGAAGTGTACCGGCCGGTCTTCTTCCGCTACCTTCGACCGGCGCCGCGCTTCCTGGCCCCCCTTTCCTTGTCCTTGCCTTGCACGCGATCCACGCGATCCGGACCGACCTTCCGGTCCCCGACCGGGTCGCCGGCGGCCTGCTCGAGCCAGAACAGCGCGTCGACCCAGGACATGAAGTTCGCCAGGTAGTCCGGCGAGGTTTCGCGCATCAGGCCCAGCGAGCGCAGCACCAGGTGCTCGGAGTTCAGCGGGCCGGCGTTGTCGGGCGCCTGTGCGAAGGCGTGCCTGAGCCGGCGCTCGACGGCGAGACGCGACCAGGTCGTGCGGAAACGCTCGACGCTCTTCAGCTCGGCTTCGGGTGCGTGCCGCCCGATCTCGTCGAGCAGCGCGGCCAGCGGCCCCGGGCGGCCACGCGCCTGCAGCCGGGCGAGCAGGCGACGCATTCCGCCGAAGTCGCCCCGGCCGCAATGCCGGGCCAGCGCGGTCGCGGCTTCGGGGAAGCGCGTGCTTGCGTCGGCCAGCGTCTTCCCGGCCTCGGCCTCGGCGCGTTCGAAGCGCTCGACGTAGTCGGCCAGCGCCCGGGCCAGCCGGATCTCGAGCAGCGGGCGGGCGGCTTTCTCGCAGGATGCCGTCCGCTCGGCCAGTGCCTCGATGAAGCGGAACCCGACCGGATCGAAACGATCGGCGCCTCGATCGCGCAGCGCGTCGATCGTCCGGTCGTGTCCGGACCGGCAGGCCGGATCGCCGTCGATCCCCATCGCGGCTGCCGCGTAGCCGGCCTCAGTCACGTTCGGCCCGACTCGCGGGGACCGCGGAGGGTCGCGACGATCTCGGCACCGGCGCCATCTCGACCCGCCGGTTCAGCGCGCGACCTTCGGCGTCGGCATTCGACGCCACCGGCTGCTCGGCTCCGAACGCCGCGGCGAAGACCGACGAGGCCGGAATGCCTTCGTCGATCAATGCGCGGGTCACGGTGAGCGCGCGCTGCGCGGACAGGTCCCAGTTGTCGGCGAAGCGGCGATTGTTGTCGTGCACCGGCCGGTCGTCGGTGAAGCCGCTGACCATCAGCGTTTCGTCGTGCTCGGCCAGGTACGCGGCGAGCGGCGCAGCCAGGGTCTCGAGCAAGCGCCGGCCTTCGGCCTGCAGTTCGTCGGAGTTCAGCTCGAACAGCACGGCTCCGCTGATGCCGATGCGGCCCTCGTCGAGACTGACGCGGCCGGCAGCCAGCGGCGCCGCCAACGCCTTCTGCAGCGCCTCGTGTCGCTGTTCGGCGGCCTGGCGCAGGCTGACCTCGCTTTCGAGCCGGCTCGCCAGTTCGAGCTGCACGCCGAGCACACCGACCAGGACCAGCACGAAAGCACCGAGCAGGCCCGCCATCAGATCGCCGAAAACGGCCCATGCCGAGCCGGAATAGGCGATGCCGGCGTCGAGGTCGTCCATCGTCAGGCCTCGTCGGCGAACGACGCCTCGGTGGCCGACAGCGCCTCGTTGCGGGCAAGCCGCGCGAGGTCTTCGACGACCTGCCGCTGCGACGCGACGCTCAGGTCGATGAGCTCGCGCGCCTGCGCGACGTAATAGCCGAGCTGCTCGTCGCTGCGCGCGCTCGATTTCTCGAGCGCGCCTTCGATCCGCTCGAGCGTCGTCATCAGCCGCTCGCTCGATTCGCCGAACAGGCGCACCCCGTGGCCGAAGGCTTCGCCGAGCGCGGCGACTTCGGCCGCACCCACGGTGACCTGCCCGGCCGCTTCGGCGATCCGGGCCGAGTGGGCGTCGACGCTGTCGGCGAA
>JAAZBL010000022.1 GCA_012513825.1 Limnobacter sp.
CCTGTCCGGGCGCTGATCCTGTCCGGGCGCTGATTGTTTCCGGCGCGAGCCGCCGACCCTGTCGGCTCCCGCTCGCGCCCGGCCCGCTTGGCGAACCCGAGCCGCGTGGGCGCGCCCGGGTCAGGCTTCCTGGTCGGACACCTGCGCCGGCCGCGAGCCCTTGCGTCGCAGCGACTCGATCAGCTCGCGACTGCTGGCCGCCTCGGACTTGGCCTGGTAGCAGGCGGAATCGGCGCGCTCCATCAGATCCGAGACGCGCGTGTCGCCGGGCAGTGTCGCCGACACGCCGACGCTCGCACCGACGCGGAACTGAAGGCCGTCGCGCTCGAGGCAGATCGATTCGATCCCTTCGCGGATCATCGTTGCGATCCGGTTCGCGAGCTCGGTATCGCAGCCGGGCAGCAGGATGGCGAACTCGTCCCCGCCCAGCCGTGCGGGCAGGTCCGAACTGCGCAGCGACGATCGGATCAGCGAGGCGACCTGGCACAGCATCTCGTCGCCGGCGGCGTGGCCGCCGGTGTCGTTGACCTGCTTGAAGCGGTCCAGATCGATCATCAACAGCGCGCTCGGCGTGCCCTGGCGCCTGAAGCGCGAGAACGCGTGGCCGAGCGCCTCCTCGAACGCGCGGCGGTTGGCCAGGCCCGTCAGGCTGTCGTGCATCGCCTGCCAGGCGACCCGCTTCGCGTGCCGGCGCCTCTCGGCGACGTCGCGCACGACGAGCACGCCGCCGCGGTGTTCGCGCGCCGCCTCGGTGCCGAGCGCTTCGCCCGGATCGGTCCGGTACCAGCGCACTTCGACCGGCACGCGACCGAAGGCCGGCGTTTCGCAGCTCCACTCGTCGGATTCGACGCGTGCACTGGCCATCAGGGGTTCGGCCGACACGCGGCTGCCGTCTTCGTCATTGTAGAGCTGCAGCAGCGGCGCCATCGGCAAGCCGCAGACCGACTTGTCCCAGCCGAGCAGCGAGGCGGCGGCCGGATTCACGCGGTCGATGCGCCCGTCGGAGTCGATCAGCGCGATCGCGTCGGTCATCGCCAGCAGGATCGTGTCGGCGCGCGCCTTTTCCTGCAGCAGTTGCCGATGCGCTTCGCGCTGTGGGCCGACGTCCTCGACGGTCGCCAGGTAGCCGAGTCGGCGGCCGCCTTCGCGGATCGGCGACAGCCGCACGCGCGCATGCAGCAGCGAACGGTCGCTTCGGACGAATTTCGTTTCGAACTCGATCGGCTGGGCCGCCTCGCGGGCGCGCAGCCAGCCGCCCTCGGCGCACTTGCGCTCCTCGGCTGCGACATGGTCGAGCCAGGGCGTGCCGATCACCGTCGGTGCCGGATGGCCGGTCAGCCGGACCCACTCGTGGTTCGCGTAGCTGCACTGGCCGCTCTCGGACAGCGTCAGGATGCCGGCCGGCGAATGGTCGGCCAGCGTGCGGTAGAAGGCTTCGCTGTTGCGCAGCGAAGTCTCGACGCGTGCGCGGCTCTCGATCAGCGCGTTGAATGCGCGCGCGACGACCTGGATCTCCTGTGCGCCGGCTTCCGCGACGCGCCCGACGCGGCTGCCCGAGTTGATCTCGTCGATCTGCGCTCGCAGCTTGCCCAGCGGCGCCAGGCTGCGCGTGGTCAGCATCGGCACGAGCGCGGCGATGATCGCAGCGGCGATCAGCGCCGCCGCCAGGATCAGGAACTCGACGCGGCGCAGCGGCTCGTAGGCTTCGACCACCGGCAGGCTGCCGCCGACGATCCAGCCGGCGTGTCGCAGCGGGCGGTACGCGACGACGGCCATGCGCTGTGCACTGTCGAAGCCCTCGGCCCATCCGCTCCAGCCGTCGAGCGCGCGCGCCAGCATCGGTCCGTCGTTCTGCCTGCTGACCGGGCTGAGGATCCGCGAGTTGCTCGGATGCACGATCATCCGGCCCGATTTCGTCGCGATCAGGTAGCGGCCGTTCTGGCCGATCCGTGCGTGCCGGACCTCGTCGAGGAACTCGTTCGACAGCAATTCGATCGAGCCCGTCAGGTAAGCGATGATGCGCCCGGCGCTGTCGTGAACCGGCGTCGTGACCGCAAAGGCCGGCCGGTCGCCGAAGGCGGTGCGGAACGGTTCCGACACGTGCGAGCGGACCGAATCGCGCAGGCCCGGAAAGAAGTCGCGGTCGCTGAAGTCCATCCCGCGTCGCCCCGGGACTGCCGGCCAGTCGGCGACGACGCGGCCCTCGGGCGACATCATCAGCAGGCTGTTGTATAACGAGGCCAGCGTGATCTGCTCGCGCAGGAACTCTTCGGCGGCCGTTTCGTCCAGCGTGTCGTCGGGCGAGCGATAGCGCCGGGCAGCTGCCTCGAGGGCGCCGATGCGCGACGACAGCCGGGCATCGATGTCGTTGGCGGCCCGTTCGACGAGCGCGGCCACCTGTTCCCCCGAACCTTCCTGCAGGTCCTTGCGCACGAAGTACAGCGCGGCCGCACTGAGCACGCCGAACAGCGCGACGACGCAGGCGATGACCGGGATCGCGATGCGCGCGGAGATGGTGCGGAACATGTCGGTTCGCGGGCTCCTGGCCGGATGCGGATGGATCGTGATCTATTTCCTTGTCGCGTCAGAATAGGCGCCTGCGCAACGGAAACCGTCCGCTCGGCCGACGTACGGCATGCTGGTTCGGCCAAAAGGGGAACGCGGCCCGATCGCCGGCGGCGAGACCCGTGCATTTCGCCGGCGTTTCGGCGGTGCAGCAAAACTGCGGCATCATTGGGGATCGACTCAGGACAGGGCAAATGGAGAAGTTGAGCGACCCTGCGGCACCGATGCCGCGTCCGTCCGCCACCGTCTTGCTGCTGCGCGACGGCGCACCGGGCCTCGAGGTGTACATGTTGCGGCGCCACGAACGTTCGTCGGTGCTCGGGGGGGCCCACGTCTTTCCCGGCGGCAAGCTCGACCGCGAAGACTGCGAGGAAGCCGCGCTGTGCACGATCGGCGGCCCGCGCGAGCGCCTGCACGAGATGCTCGGCGAGCCCGATGGCGAACCGGCGATTTCGGCCGGGCTGTTCTATGCCGCCTGTCGCGAAACCTTCGAGGAAGCCCGCGTGCTGCTGGCGCGGGAGGCGAGGCCCGGCTCCGGCCGCCTGTCGGAGGCGCTCGTCGGCGAGCGCGCGTGGTCGATGCTGCGCGAAGGCGCGAGCTTCTGCGAACTGCTGACGGTGCTCGAACTGCAGATCGACAGCGACTCGCTGGTGCCGTGGTCGCGATGGATCACGCCGCGCGTGCCGTCGATGACGGCCGGCAGGCGCTTCGACACGCGCTTCTTCGTTGCCGCACTGCCCGCCGGGCAAAGCGCCGGCATCGACGAGCACGAGGCGGTGCACGGCGAATGGCTGAATCCGGGCGTCGCGCTGCGGCGCTACGCGGCAGGCGAGATCACGCTCGGCCCGCCGCAGATCATGAGCCTGCTGCAGCTCGCCGCCTGCCGGTCGGCGGCCGAGGTGCTCGACGCTGCGCACCGGCGCAAGCCGCCGCTGATCGAACCGGAGCCGTTCCAGCTCGACGGCCGGCGGGTCGTCTGCTATCCCGGCGACACGCATCATCCGGTGACCGAGCGGGCGATGCTCGGGCCCACGCGGCTGATCCAGCGCGACGGGCGCTTCGAGCCGCCCGGCGGAATCGAGGAACTGCTGAGCCTGGCCGAAGGGCGGTAGCGAAGGCAGTCAAGGCAGTACGGAGCAGCAAATGCAGCAACTGGCCGAACACGGGATCCACGTCGTCGACTCGGGTTTCGTTCGCCCCCGCCTCGATGCGATCCACCTGATCGAAGAGGGCGGCCGCGTCGCGATCGTCGATACCGGCGTCAACGACTCGGTGCCCCGCGTGCTCGACGCGCTGGCGGGTCTCGGCCTCGGTCCGGACAACGTCGACTGGATCGTGCTCACGCACGTTCACCTCGACCATGCGGGCGGTGCGGGAGAGCTGATGCGCCGGATGCCGGCGGCCCGTCTGCTCGTGCATCCGCGGGGCGCGCGCCACATGATCGATCCGGCCAGGCTGGTCGCCGGCACGATCGAGGTCTACGGTGCCGAGACAGCGCAGCGGATGTACGGCGACATCCCGCCGGTGTCCGCGCAGCGCGTGGTCGAAGCACCCGATGGCACGGCGGTCGAGCTGAACGGCCGCCGTCTCGAGGTGCTGGATACGCCCGGGCATTCGAGCCACCACCTGTGCCTGTTCGACACGCGGGCGCGGGTCGTCTTCACCGGCGACACCTTCGGGCTTTCGTATCGCGAACTCGACGCCGGCGATCGCCAGTTCGTCGTCCCCACGACCACGCCGATCCAGTTCGATCCGCAGGCGCTGCACGGCTCGATCGACCGGATCGTTGCGCTGCAGGCGCGGGCCGCGTGCCTGACCCACTACGGTCCGGTGTTCGACCTCGAACGGCTGGCCGGCGACCTGCACCGGCAGATCGACGCGCTCGTCGTGCTGGCGAAGACCTGCGCCTGCCGGTTCGAAGGCGCTGCCGCGGACATGCAGGGCGACGGCCCGGGCTCGCTGCGCCGCTGCCTGCGCGATGGCGTACGCGACCTGATCCTCGCCGAGGGACGGCGTCAGGGCTGGGCCGGTAGCGAAGACGACTGGCTGCGCATCTTCGACCTGGACATCCGGCTGAACGGCGACGGGCTCGCCGCCTGGCTGGTCCGCACCGAAAGGCTCGGGGGTCAGCCGGCGGCCGACTCGCGATCGGATGCCGGACGCAGCACCGCGAGCATGCCGACGAAGACCTTCGGCGAGCCCGCGACGAGTTGCTCGGAGAACAGGTAGTCGCCTTCGCCGGTGAAGTCGCCGATCAGCCCGCCGGCCTCGGTGATCAGCAGGCTGCCCGCAGCGATGTCCCACGGGGCCAGCCCGATCTCGAAGAAGGCATCGAGCC
>JAAZBL010000222.1 GCA_012513825.1 Limnobacter sp.
GCCCTGCCCGTGCTGCGTGCACAGGTCGATGAGCCGGCCCAGCGCGTCGGCAGGCAGACCGGGCCGCGCGGCATCATGCACCAGCACCCAGTCCGCGTCATGCAACCCGGCATCACGCAAGGCGCCCAACACCGTGGCCGCCCGGGTGGGGCCGCCGCAAGGGCGGCAGACCGTGCGCGGCAGGTCGGCCAGCAGCGGCGCAGCCACGGCATCGTCTTCGGCGACCGCCACCCGCACCTGCTCGACCCGATCATCGGCCAACAGTGCACGTACCGCCCAGCGCAACATGGCCTCGCCCCGCAAGGGACGATATTGTTTCGGGTAGGGGGTGCCCGCCCTCTGGCCAACGCCGCCGGCGGGAACAAGGGCAATGATTCGAGGTCGATCGCTACTCATGGTGCGGGCATTTTATAATGCTCTGCTCAATGGCCCATGTTTCTCTCTCCGTGCCTCCACTCAACAGCACATCCCGGGTCCTCGCCGCACTGCGGCCCGGACAGCGTCACGCTCACCCCCTTCCTCCCGGTTCCGGCGACGGCTATCTGCTGGCCGACCTGGCGCGGCAGTCGGGCCGCACGATTGCCGTGCTGTGCTCGGAACCACTGGCCGCCCAGCGCCTGACCGAAGAGATTCCGCTGTTCGCGCCCGAGCTGCGGGTGCGCCGGCTGCCGGATTGGGAAACCCTGCCGTACGACGGCTTCTCACCGCACCAGGATCTGGTGTCCGAGCGCCTGCGCACCCTGCATGCGCTCATGCAGAATGAGGTGGACGTGCTGCTGGTGCCGGTCACCACGGCCCTGTACCGGCTGGCGCCGCCCGAATTCCTGGCCGCCTACACCTTCTCCTTCCGTCAGGGCGAAGCCCTCAACGAGGAAGCCTTGCGCCAGCAGCTGATGCTGGCCAATTACTCGCATGTGACACAGGTCACGGCGCCGGGTGAATTCAGCATCCGGGGAGGGCTGATTGACCTCTTCCCCATGGGCTCGGCGCTGCCCTATCGCCTCGACCTGTTCGACAACGAGATCGAGTCGATCCGCAGTTTCGACGTGGACACGCAGCGCAGTCTGTATCCGGTCAAGGAAATCCAGCTGCTGCCCGGGCGCGAGTTTCCCATGGACGAAACGGCCCGCAACCAGTTCCGGGCACGATTCCGCGAAGTGTTCGAAGGCGACCCCTCGCGAGCCCTGCCCTACAAGGACATCGGCAACGGCATCGCCTTTTCCGGCGTGGAATACTATCTGCCGCTGTTTTTCGAACGCACGGCCACCCTCTTCGACTACCTGCCGGAAGCTGCCTTCACCGTCACCTTGGGCGACCCGGCGGCGACGATCCGCAATTTCACTCAGGATACCTACGGGCGCTGGCAATTTCTGAAAAGCGATCGGGAACGGCCTGTCCTGCCCCCGGAAGCGCTCTTTCTGAATGACGAGCAGCTCTTCGGTGAGCTCAAGCGCTTTCCGCGCCTGAGCCTGAGCAACGAGCAGCCTTCTGCCGACTTCCTGCCCGTGCCCAATGTGGCGGTCTCGCGGCGGGCCGATGACCCTGTGGCCGCGCTGCGCGCCCTGCTCGACGGCCACCCCGGGCGCGTGGTGCTGTGTGCCGATTCTGCCGGTCGGCGCGAAACGCTGGACCAGATGCTGCGCGAGTTCGGCCTGCAGGCCGACACCTCGATTGAATCCCTGGCCGAATGGCTGACTCAGCCCCGCGAGACCGCCTCATTTTCGCTGCTGGTGGCGCCGCTTTCGGCCGGCTTCGGCCTGGTCGACGAAGCGCTGTTCCTGCTCACGGAAAACGACCTCTACCCGACTCAGGCCCGCACCGGCCGCCGTGCGCGCCGCGCTCAGGAGCGCACCAGTGATCTGGAGGCCATGGTCCGCGACCTGTCGGAACTGCGAGAGGGCGACCCGGTGGTGCACGCCCAGCACGGCATCGGTCGCTACCTGGGCCTCAAGGAAATGGATCTGGGCGAAGGGGTCATGGAATTCCTCAACCTGGAGTACGCAGGGGGCAGCACACTCTACGTGCCCGTCTCACAACTGCACTTGATTTCCCGCTACAGCGGGGCTGATTCCGAGAATGCGCCGCTGCATCAGCTGGGCTCCGGCCAATGGGACAAGGCGCGGCGCAAGGCCGCCAAACAGGTGCGCGACGCCGCCGCAGAGCTGCTCGCCCTTTACGCGCAGCGGGCGGCGCGCGAAGGCCACCGTTTCAAGCTTCCCATGCAGGATTACGAAGCGTTCGCCGAGGGCTTCGGTTTCGAGGAAACGCCCGACCAGGCGGCCGCCATTCAGGCCGTCATCGAGGACATGACTTCGGGTCGCCCCATGGATCGGCTGGTGTGCGGGGACGTTGGTTTCGGCAAAACGGAAGTGGCCCTGCGCGCGGCCTTCATTGCCGTTGCCAACGGCATGCAGGTCGCCTTGCTGTGCCCCACTACTCTGCTGGCCGAACAACACGCCCAGACCTTCTCCGACCGTTTTGCCGACTGGCCGGTGCGCGTGGTGGAGCTGTCTCGCTTCCGCTCCTCCAAGGAAGTCACCGCCGCCCTTGAAGGCCTGGCCAGCGGTTCGGTGGACATCGTCATCGGTACGCACAAGCTCCTTTCCAAGGAGACCCGCTTCAAGAATCTGGGCCTGGTCATCATCGACGAGGAACACCGCTTCGGTGTGCGCCAGAAGGAAGCGCTGAAGAAGCTGCGCGCCGAAGTGGATGTGCTCACGCTCACGGCAACACCGATTCCACGCACCCTGGGCATGTCGCTGGAAGGCATACGGGATTTTTCCGTGATCGCCACCGCCCCCCAGAAGCGCTTGGCCATCAAGACCTTCGTGCGTCGGGAAGACAACAGCACCATCCGCGAGGCGCTGCTGCGCGAGCTGAAGCGCGGCGGCCAGGTCTACTTCCTGCATAACGAGGTGGAGACCATCCACAACCGGCGCGCGCGACGCGAGGAGCTGGTGCCCGAAGCGCGGATTGCCGTGGCTCATGGCCAGATGCCCGAGCGCGAGCTCGAACGCGTGATGCGCGACTTCCACCAGCAGCGCTTCAACGTGCTGCTGTGCACGACGATCATCGAGACCGGCATCGACGTGCCGACCGCGAACACGATCGTCATGCACCGCGCCGACCGATTCGGGCTCGCGCAGCTGCACCAGCTGCGCGGCCGCGTCGGACGATCGCACCACCAGGCCTACGCCTATCTGCTGATTCCGGACGAAGCGGCGATCACGAAGGACGCGACCAAGCGGCTCGAGGCGATCCAGATGATGGAGGAGCTGGGCTCCGGCTTCTACCTGGCGATGCACGACCTCGAGATCCGCGGCGCCGGCGAGGTGCTCGGCGAGAACCAGTCGGGCGACATGAAGGAGGTCGGCTTCGCGCTGTACACCGAGATGCTCGAGGAAGCCGTTCGTGCGCTGAAGGCGGGCCGCGAACCCGACCTGAGCGCCCCGCTGTCGGCGACGACCGAGATCAACCTGCGGGTGCCGGCGCTGCTGCCTCACGACTACTGCGGCGACGTGCACGAGCGGCTGACGCTGTACAAGCGGATGGCCAACTGCGAAAGCGTCGATGCGCTGGACCTGCTGCGCGAGGAGCTCGTCGACCGCTTCGGCAAGCTGCCCGACGCGGCGCGCGCGCTCGTCGAGACGCATCGGCTGCGGATCCTGTCGAAGCCGCTGGGCATCAGCAAGATCGACGCCGCGGCCGAAACGATCGTGATCCAGTTCGTGCCGAACCCGCCGATCGACCCGGCGACGATCATCAAGCTGATCCAGAGCCGGCGCGACGTCAAGCTGTCGGGCCAGGACCGGCTGCGCTTCAGCGTGCAGACGGCCGACCTGAACGCGCGCGTGCAGAAGATCCGCGAGATCATGAAGGCGCTGGGGGGCTGACGTGAGCACCTCCGACGCCCTGCCCCGACTGATCGTCCGGCACCCCGAACTGAGCGACTCGCAGCTCGCCCCCTTCGCCGCAGCGCTCGAGCGCGCACCCGAACGCCGCGATGCCCGGGTCGCCGCGTGGCCGGCCGTCGTGCTGCGCCGCGACGAAGTCGAGCGACTCGCCGAAACCGCCGGCGTCGACGCCGCACTGGTTCCGGCGAAGCTGTCGCTGGCCGATTTCCGGCTCGCGGCCTTCGACATGGATTCGACGCTGATCACGATCGAATGCGTCGACGAGATCGCCGACTACGTCGGGCGCAAGGCCGAAGTCGCGGCGATCACCGAGGCGGCGATGCGCGGCGAAATCGCCGACTACGACGAGAGCCTGCGCCGTCGCGTCGCATTGCTCGCAGGATTGCCCGAAACCACGCTGCAGCGGGTCTGGGACGAGCGCGTTCGGCTCACGCCCGGTGCCGAGCGGCTGATCGGCGCGCTCAAGTCCGCCGGCCTGAAGATCCTGCTGGTCTCGGGCGGCTTCACGTTCTTCACCGACCGGCTGAAGGCGCGGCTGGGCATCGATTTCACGCGCTCGAACGTGCTCGAGATCGCCGACGGCCGGCTGACCGGCGGCCTCGTCGGCCGCATCGTCAACGCGCAGGGCAAGCGCGAAGCGCTCGAACAGGCGTGCCGGCAGATCGGCTGCACGCCGTCGCAGGCGATCGCGGTCGGCGACGGTGCCAACGACATGGAGATGATGGGCATTGCCGGCATTTCGGTCGCTTATCGGGCCAAGCCGCTGGTCCGTGCACGGACGACGTGGTCGATCGAACACGGCGGACTGGACACGCTGCTCGACTGGCTGCCGGAAGCATCGGCTGGACCGGCCGGCACGGGCGCCTGAGTTCGCGTTAGGCCGGACATGAACGCCCGGCCCGGCGAGGATCCGCGCCGCGACAAGCCCGCCTCGGCTGCGCCGACCGCGTCCGATCCACGCGCGGGCCCGCTGCGCTTCGACGGCGATCCGCTCGCCTTCGCACTGGCCGGCGCCTGCGTGCTGGCGCTGATCATGGGGATCGGCCGCTTCGCCTATACGCCGCTGCTGCCGCCGATGCTCGAAGCCGGCGGACTGAGCCTGTCGGAAGCCGGCTTCGTCGCGTCGGCGAACTTCCTCGGGTACCTGGCCGGTGCGCTGCTGGCGACGCGCGACGTCTTCGTCCGCGCGCGAGTTCGCTGGCTGCGCATCGCGGTCGTCGCGAGCATCGTGACGACCGCGGCGATGGCGCTCGACGTCGGCGCCTTCGGATGGGCCGTCCTTCGATTCGGCGGCGGCCTGGCGAGTGCGTTCGCGCTCGTCTACGTGTCGGGCATGGTGTTCGACGTGGCCGTCCGCAGCGGCCGCCCGATGCTCGGCAGCGTGCTCTATGCCGGCGTCGGTGCGGGGATCGCATTGTCGGCGCTGGTCGTTCATCTCGGTCGCGGCATCGGGCTCGGCGCGGCCGCGTTGTGGACCGCGATGGGGCTGATCGCCGCACTGCTCGCCATCGTCCCGTGGCGCAGGCTGACGCTGCCGGCAGCCCCGCTGTCGCTGACCCGGCCAGTCGGCAGTCCGGCGCGCACGAGCGCCTCGCGCGCACTGCGTCGACTGACGCTCGCTTACGGCTGCCTCGGCTTCGGCTACGTGATCACGGCAACCTTCATCGTCGTCATGGTCCGCCGCCTGCCCGACGCGCCGACCTGGGAGTTCTGGACCTGGATGACCGTGGGCCTGGCCGGCGCGCCGTCGAACTGGTTCTGGGCCAAGGTCGCCGAGCGCGTCGGCGCCTACCGGGCGATCGTCGCGGCCTTCGTTCTAGAAGCGATCGGCGTCGCACTCGCGGCGGTCGGCAGCGGCCCGGCCGCGATCCTGGCCGGAGCGGTGCTGCTCGGCGGCACGTTCATGGCGATCACTGCGCTGGGTCTGGCCGCCGGGCGGCAACTGGCCCCCGAACGCCCCGACCAGACGATCGCGTCGATGACGGCCGCCTTCGGTTTCGGCCAGATCATCGGCCCGGCAGTCGGCGGCTGGCTGGCCGAGCGCAGCGGAAGCTTCGTCTCGGCGTCGTGGCTGGCCGTCGGCGTGCTGCTCGTCGGCGCCGCGCTGACCGCGTCGGCCGGCTATACGCTGGCGACGCCGACCGGTCGGGCAGCGGACGCGAAACCGGCCGATCGCTGAGCGTTCGATGCGGACCGGGCAATTCGCGCCCGCCGCCATTCGCGCCGGCCGCCGCATGCGCTTGCTGCGCGATCGCCGATCCGCAGGATCAGCGGTTGCGCGCCTGGATCTCCGCGTAGCGGCGCTTGATCTCGGCAGGCCAGGTCGACCGGATCCAGGCGAGCACCGACCGGATCTCGTCGTCGGACAGCGTGCTTCCGTAGGCCGGCATGTTGGATTGGTAGCCCGCGGGCGCGAACTTCTCGACGCCCTCCTTGACGATCCCGAACAGCTGGTCGGGCGGATGGTGCCAGGTATGCCCGCTCGCGTCGTGCGGTGGCGCAGGCAGGCGACCGGAGGGCAGCCGGATCGTCCAGTCGGGCTGGCCTTCGAGGTTCGCACCGTGGCAGCTCGCGCAGTGCCGGGCGTAGACGTCGCGGCCCTGCGCCAGCACGGCCGCATCGTTCGTCTCGATCCAGTGGCCGCCCGGCGAGCCCGCGATCTGCTGCCATCCGAGCGCGATGCTCGCGGCGACCGCGAACGCCGCGAGCAGCGCCCATCCCCATCGTTTCATTCGCATGCGTTCTCCTGACGCGCCGCGCCTCGGCTGCGCTCAGACACGCGCGCATCGCAGGCGCAACGCATTCGCAATCACGGACACCGAGCTCAGGCTCATCGCGAGCGCCGCGACCATCGGCGACAGCAGCAATCCGAACGCCGGGTCAGCACACCGGCCGCGATCGGCACGCCGAGTGCGTTGTAGACCAGCGCGAAGCCCAGGTTCTCGCGCATGTTGCGCACCGTCCGGCTCGAAATCGTCCGCGCACGGGCGATCGCGCGCAGGTCGCCCTTGACCAGCGTGACATGGCCGGCGTTCATCGCCACGTCGGTGCCGGTCCCCATCGCGATTCCGATGTCGGCGCGTGCGAGCGCCGGCGCGTCGTTGATGCCGTCGCCGGCCATCGCGACGCGGCGCCCTGCACGCTGAAGTCGTTCGACGATCGCGACCTTGTCGGCCGGCTTAACCTCTCCGATCACTTCGTCGATGCCGAGCTTCGCGGCGACGGCGCGCGCGGTCGTCCAGCCATCGCCGGTGGCCATCACCAGATGCAGCCCCGCCTGCTTCAGTTGCTCGACCGCCTCGGCGGTCGTCGCCCTGACCGGATCGGAGACGGCGAGCAGCCCGGCCGCCTGCCCGTCGACGGCGACGTACATCACGCTCGCACCTTGTGCGCGCAGACCTTCGGCCTCGTCCGTCAGGGCGCCGTACTGCACACCGTCGTCGTCCATCAGCGCGGTATTGCCGAGCGCGACGCGGTGGCCTTCGACGGTCCCGCGCACGCCGATGCCGCTCGCAGACTCGAAGCTCTCGGCAGCGGCGAGCGAGAGCGCCCGGCGTCTGGCCTCGTCGACGATCGCATGCGCCAGCGGATGCTCGGATCCCTGGTCCAGGCTTGCGGCGATCCGCAGCACCTGCGCCTCGTCCCGGCCCGCGGCCGCGACGACACGGTCGAACGCGGGCCTGCCTTCGGTCAGCGTGCCGGTCTTGTCGACGACGATCGTGTCGATCGTGCGGAACGACTCGATTGCCGCGGCGTCGCGAAACAGGATGCCCTGCGTCGCCGCCTTTCCGGTCGCGACCATGATCGACATCGGCGTGGCGAGTCCGAGCGCGCACGGGCACGCGATGATCAGCACGGCCAGCCCGTTGAGCGTCGCGTAGACCCAGCTCGGCTCGGGACCGAAGAACCCCCAGACGGCGAAGCTCGCGACTGCGATCGCGATGTGCACGTGCGCGAGCGGGATGTCCGTTTCGGTGCCGTCGTCGTTCAGCCGACGCGCCGTCTTCGGCGCGAGGCCGAGCAGCGACTTCAGCGCCGCCGACGTCC
>JAAZBL010000223.1 GCA_012513825.1 Limnobacter sp.
GCGCAGCGGTGTCGCTGTCCCGGCCGCCGCCTTCGCTTCGCGCGGCTTGCCCGACGCTGCCGGCAAGCGCGTCGCCGGTCGCCTGCGCGTCGCCGAGCACCGACTGCGCCAGCTCGCGTGCCAGCAGCGTCAGGTCGTCGCGCAACGCGACCCGCGCCAGGCTGGCCCATCGGCCTTCGACCTGCAGCTCGGCGATCTGGGCCGACAGACGTCCGAGATCGAGACGGCCGCCCAGTCCGAAGTAGACGGCGGCGACGGTCTCGATGCGCTGCTCCGTCGATTCGGCGACCTCGACGACGTCGAGCGCCGAGAACTGCGCGTCGAGCCGCGCGACGCGGCGCGCGAGCGGCTCCGGCACGCCGCGCGCCTGCAGCTTCGCCGCCTGGCCGTCGATCGGTTCGCGCTCGTGCGGCGCGAGCCAGCGTTCGAGGCCCTCGCCGAGTGCGGCCGCGCCCGACGCGAAGCGTCGGATCGTCGCATCGAGATCGAGCAGCGTATCGCGGTGCTGCAGCAGCCAGACCGCGCCGCGCCCGGCAAGCTGCGCTCCGGCCAGCACGATCGCGTCCTGGACTTCGACTTCGACCCGGTTGTCGAGCGCCTCGTTGGCTGCCCACAGCGCGTCGAGTCCGAAGATCGCGCAGGCCCCGAGCCAGGCGCGCACGATCTCGGCCGGTGCGGCGCCGGTTTCCTCGTGCAGCCGGTAGCTGAAGCTCGGCCCGGCGCGATTCACCATGTCGTTGACGATCTGCGTGGCGATGATCTCGCGCCGCAGCGGATGGCTCGGAATCTGCCGCGGATAACGTTCGACGAGCTGCGCCGGGAAATAGCGCAGGAGCGCCTTCGACAGGTACGGATCCTCGGGCAGGTCCGAGGCCAGCACCGCGTCGTAGAGCTCCATCTTGTTGTAGGCGAGCAGCACGGCGAGCTCGGGCGTGCTCAAGCCGATGCCCGCCTCGCGGCGCGCCTGCAGCGTCTTGTCCGAAGGCAGGAACTCGATCTCGCGATCGAGCCGTCCTGCGGCGCCGAGGTGGCTCATGTGGCGGGCGTGTTCGTCGAGCCTTGCCGCCGATACGCGGCGCGCCACGCCGAGCACCTGGTTCTGCGCGTAGTTGTCGAGCAGCACGAGCCGCGCGACCTCGTCGGTCATTTCGGCCAGCAGGCGGTCGCGCTGCGCGAGGTCCAGCTCGCCGTCGGCAACGAGCTGCCCGAGCAGGATCTTGATGTTGACTTCGTGATCCGAACAATCGACGCCGGCCGAGTTGTCTATCGCATCGGTGTTGACGAGGCCGCCGGCCAGCGCGTACTCGATGCGGCCGCGTTGCGTGAAGCCGAGGTTGCCGCCCTCGACGACGACCTTGCAGCGCAGCTCGGCGCCGTCGACGCGGATCGCGTCGTTGGCGCGGTCGCCGACCTCCGCATGCGTCTCGGTCGAGGCCTTCACGTAAGTGCCGATACCGCCGTTGTAGAGCAGATCGACCGGCGCCCGGAGCACCGCGGCAATCAGCTCCGCCGGGCTCAGCGACTCGCGCTCGATGCCGAGCGCGGCGCGCGCCTGCGGCGACAGCGCGATCGACTTGGCCGAGCGGGGATACACGCCGCCGCCTTCCGAGATGCGCGCAGGATCGTAGTCGGCCCACGACGAGCGCGGCAGTCCGAACAGGCGTTCGCGCTCGACGAAGCTGGACTCGGCGTCGGGGTTCGGGTCGATGAAGACGTGGCGGTGATCGAAGGCCGCGAGAAGACGGATGTGGCGCGACAGCAGCATGCCGTTGCCGAACACGTCGCCCGACATGTCGCCGATGCCGACCACGGTGAAATCCTGCGTCTGGGTGTCGTGGCCCAGGCTTCGGAAATGCCGCTTCGCCGACTCCCAGGCGCCGCGCGCGGTGATCCCCATCGCCTTGTGGTCGTAGCCGGCCGAACCGCCCGAAGCGAACGCGTCGCCGAGCCAGAACCCGTATTCGGCCGACACGCCGTTGGCGATGTCGGAGAACGCCGCCGTGCCCTTGTCTGCGGCTACGACCAGGTAGGGGTCGTCGTCGTCGTGGCGCACGACCCGCTCGGGCGGCACGAGCTTCCCGTCGACCAGGTTGTCGGTCAGGTCGAGCAGCCCGCGCAGGTAGGTCTGGTAGCAGGCGACGGCCTCGGCCTGCAACGCATCGCGTCCACCCGACGACGGCGGGCGCGAGAGCACGAACCCGCCCTTCGAGCCGACCGGCACGATGACCGCGTTCTTGACCTGCTGCGCCTTGACGAGGCCGAGCACTTCGGTACGGTAATCCTCGATCCGGTCCGACCAGCGCAGTCCGCCGCGCGCGACCTTGCCGCCGCGCAGGTGCACGCCTTCGACGCGCGGCGAATAGACGAAGATCTCGAACATCGGCCTGGGTTCGGGCAGCAGCGGAATGCGCGTCGGGTCGAGCTTCAGCGACAGGCAGTCGGCGCGCGGTCCGTCCCCGTCGGCGCGATAAAAGTTCGTTCGCAGCGTTGCCCGGATCAGCGCCAGGTACTGGCGCAGGATCCGGTCCTCGTCGAGGCTGGACACCTGCTCGAGCGCCGCATCGATCTGCGCTTCGACAGCAGCCTCGCGCGCGGCGCGCCCTTCGTCCGCCGACGGATCGAAGCGTGCCCGGAACAGGGAAACCAGCGCCGCCGCGATCGACGGATGAGCGGCCAGCGTGCGCTCGATGTAGGCCTGGCTGAACGTGAACGCCGCCTGCTTCATGTAGCGCGC
>JAAZBL010000224.1 GCA_012513825.1 Limnobacter sp.
GAAAGACAAGCGCCTGATCAACCCCGACGACAAGCTGAAGAAGGTCCTGGGCACCTCGCAGGTGCACATGATGAAAATGTCGGGCCTGATCAGCAAGCACCTGTCCTGAGTATCCGGCAGGATCGTCGGCGAGGCGGCTTCGGCCGCCTCGTTCGCATGCCGCCGCCTGCGATCAGGGCCGTGCGGTCTGCCAGTACGCCGGGTTGCCGTAGGTGTTCTTCAGGTAGTCGATGAACATCCGTACGCGCAGCGGCAGATGGCGACGCTGCGGAAACACCGCGTGGATCGCGTTGTCCGGCGCGGCGAACTCGTCGAGCACCGTGACCAGGCGACCCGCCGCCAGGTCCTCGCCGACCTCCCACATCGACCTCCAGGCCAGCCCGCGACCGGCGAGCGCCCAGTCGCGCAGCACGGCGCCATCGTTGCATTCGAGCGCGCCCGATACGCGCATCGATACCGGCCGGCCGTCGACGATGAACTGCCAGCCGCGCGCCTGGTTGCCGTAGGTACCGAAGGTCAGGCACTGATGCTGTGCCAGGTCGGCCGGCTTGCCGGGCGCGCCGTGTCGTGACAGGTAGTCGGGGCTGCAGACGACGACCCGGTGGTTGTCCGCGAGCTTCAGGCCGACGAGGCTCGAGTCGTCCAGCGAGCCGATCCGGATCGCCACGTCGATCCCTTCGTTGACGATGTCGGCGAGCCGGTCCGTCAGATCCAGCGAGATCGAGACTTCCGGGTGCGTATCGAGAAAATCGGGCAGCAGCGGCGCGACGTGCGTGCGTCCGAAGCCCGCCGGGGCGGTCACGCGCAGGTGGCCGCTGGCCTTGATCCCGCCCAGCGACACCGAGGCTTCGGCATTGTGCAGCTCGTGCAGGATGCGCTGGCTGTCTTCGAGGAAGGCGCTGCCCTCGAAGGTCAGCGTGATGCGTCGCGTCGTGCGCACCAGCAGCTTGACGCCCAGGCGTTCCTCGAGGGCGTCGATGCGACGGCCGATCACGGCCGGTGCCACGCCCTCGGCCTGGGCGGCCGCCGACAGGCTGCCGCGTGTCGCGACCGAGACGAAGGTTTCGAGTTGCTTGAAGCGAGCCATCGGGCCATTATCGGATGAACGTGCGGGGATCCGTCCGTGCGGGCGCCGTGGTCCATGCGAGCGCGGCAATCCGGGCGGGCGTCGTGGTTCGAGCGGGGGCCGTGCGGCGCCGCCGGCTCGAGCCGGGTCGCGCACGAAAGCGGGAGCACGGGGTGTCGGAACCGAACGTGTCCGGAGCGATCGGGCAGCGCCAGGCGCAGATCGAACATCGGCAGGCGCAGATGGAGCAGCGTCAGGCGCGGATCGACCAGCAGCAGGCGCGGCCTGGGTCGCAGGGGCTGCCGTCGCATCACGGTCGTTGCCGATGAGCCCGCTGCTCGCGTTCCATCGCGGCAGCGGCAGCGATCACCGCGGCCGACGCCTCGACGAGATCCTCGCGCGCGACGACGACTGGCTCGAGCACACGCACGACTACATCCAGTGGGTCTTTCCGCTGCACGAAGCGAGCGGTGTGAATCCGTTCGCGCCGGTGATCGACGATGCCCTGGTCGCCGCGTTCGAGTCCGACGAAACGCTGCGGGCCCGGCTGCGCGCGAGCCTCGACCGGATGCTGTCGTTCTACGGCCTGGAGCGGCGCGATGGCCGGATCGGCAAGGGGCCGAACTGGCTGCGGCGCAAGGGCAACTGGTTCACGCAGAGCACGCACAACGACCTGAGGATCACGCGCATCCTGAAGTGCCTGTGCGCGCTCGGCTTGCGCGACGAAGCCGGGCAGTTGCTGGCCTGCCTGCTCGTGCTGCGCGCGTCGGAACCCGATTGCGGTCTCGCGGACACGGCGTTCCGTTACTGGCAGGACGCGGTCTCGGGCGGCGGCGAGTAGCGCTAGTCCGACGCACGACGACGCGCGAAGCGCTGCCGGAGTTCCAGTTTCCCCGCCGGATTCCGTTTTCCGCACCGGTTTGCGCATCGTTGGCCAGTCCGGAGTCTTGCGGGCATACTGGCACGCTCGAATCCCGACGGGCCGGCCGTCGTCGCACGGACCGGCATCCGACGACCACCATGCGGACCTGGGAGATGCGCGCTGA
The DNA here is from genome assembly GCA_012513825.1 of Limnobacter sp. Taxonomy (GTDB): domain Bacteria; phylum Pseudomonadota; class Gammaproteobacteria; order Burkholderiales; family Burkholderiaceae_E; genus Zeimonas. The sequence continues at coordinate 2,113 of JAAZBL010000224.1, forward strand.
TGATCCCTGCTGAACTTGTCGGTGCCTGGTCGCTCGTGTCGGTGCGAGCCAGGAGCGAAGACGGCGAGGAACGCCTGCCGTTCGGGGAAAGGCCGGTCGGCCAGTTGCTGTATGCCGCGAGTGGCCATATGGCGCTGGTGCTGATGAGCACCGGGCGTCCGCGCTTCGCCTCCGGCGATCCGATGGGCGGAACGCCCGACGAACTGCGGCAGGCCTTCGAAGGCTTCGAGGCCTACGCCGGCACCTTCGAAGTCGACGTCGACGACGGCTCGATCCTGCATCGCGCGCAGGTCTGCCGCTTTCCGAACTGGGAAGGGGGCACGCAGTTCCGTTTCTTCGAGCTGAACGGCGACAAGCTCGAACTGAACACGCCGCCGATGGCCTCGGGCGGCAAGGAGTGGGTGCTCACCTCGACCTGGCAGCGCAAGGGCGAGAGCCATTGAACTGCGGGCCAGTTGCGATGGCCGGTGCGCCTGCAGGAATCGGGCGATGAGTGCGCAGGCGCCGTCCCCGGCCGCGGTCGGGAGCCTGTTGCGGCAATGGCGCCAGCGGCGGCGGATGAGCCAGTTGGCGCTGGCCTGCGAGGCCGAGATCTCGACGCGGCACCTGAGCTTCGTCGAAACCGGGCGCTCGGTTCCGAGCCGCGAGATGCTGCTGCAGCTCGCCGAAAGCCTCGACGTGCCCCTGCGCGAGCGCAATGCGCTGTTGACGGCCGCCGGCTACGCCCCGATGTTTCGCGAGCGCCCGCTCGACGATCCGGCCTTGTCGGCTGCGCGCGAGGCGATCGAGCTGCTGCTCGCGAGCCATCGTCCGTATCCGGCGCTGGCGATCGACCGGCACTGGAATCTGCTTGCGCACAACGAGTCGGTGCCCCCGCTGCTGGCCGGTGTCGATCCGTCGCTCCTGGCCGGGCATGTCAACGTGCTGCGGCTGAGCCTGCACCCGCTCGGGCTCGCGCCGCGCATCGCGAACCTGGCGGAATGGCGGGCGCATCTGCTGGCACGGCTGCGCCGCGACGTCGAACTGAGCGCCGACCCGGTGCTGGTCGAACTTCTGCAGGAGTTGCGTGGCTACGAGTTCGCCGGCAACGGCGGCGAAGGGCACGCTGCCGGCGCCGACATCGAACCGGCCGCCGTCGTCGTGCCTTTTCGGCTGCGTACCGACGCGGGCCTTCTGTCCTTCGTCAGCACGACGACCGTGTTCGGCACCCCGTTGGACGTGACGCTATCGGAGATCGCGCTCGAATCCTTCTTCCCCGCCGACCAGGCGACGGCGGAGCAGCTGCGTCGGCTGCAGCGCGACTAGGGTGTCGTTCGCGGCCCGGCGCGTGCTCAGTCGGCCGCGAAGCAGTACAGCAGCCCGGCGCCGCCGGTGCTGCGCAGCGCCTCGTCGCTGCAGCCGCGAGTCTGGTGCGAGGAGTTCCACGAACGCGACGGGGCGTCGTCGCGCAAGCCGACGCGATCATGGTGGCCGACGATCGCGCTGCCGTCGCCGCTACTGGTCCAGTTGCGGCAGGTCGTGTCGGCGGTTCCCGCCGAAGCCGTGCCGTCCGGCTGCGAACCGGTCAGGATGTCGTGCATGTTCGGCGTATCGCCGCGGCCATTGACCATTTTTCCCTGTTCGGTCAGCGCCGTCTTCTTGTTCAGGTTGTTGTTGCCGTGCAGGCTGGCGACGTCCTGGGCGATGACGACCCCTTCGACGTTCTTCCACGGCCCCTTGCCGATCCGGTCGCGCGCATTGACGTCCGGCGAAGCTCCCGTGCCGGTGGCGCTCAGATAGGCGCGCCAGGTCCGATGGCCCAGGCCTGCAGCCGCGGCCAGCTTCTGGCAGTGCGCATCGGCGCCGGCCAGGCCGCCGAAGTCCGCGCCCTTGCCGGAGCCGGTACTGGTCACGAAGAAACCGGCGTCCCGGTCGGGGCCGCCGATGCCGAGTTGCGCGCAGGCGCCGAGCGCGAGCGTCGCGACCGCGACGGCCATCGTGCCGATCGTTCCATTCATTGCGTTCTCCGTGATCCTGGGCCAGGCCCGTCGTTGCCTGCCGGTGGCACCGGCCAGCGTCGATCTTATGGGCGATGCCCGGTGCCCGTCCAGTGATCGCGCGGCTCCGATCGCGAGCTCCCGTACCATCGGGCTCGATGCCGCTGGAGGGGGCTTGCGATGACGAAACTCGAAATCCGACGCGTCTACGAGACGCCGTCCGACGACGACGGCTTCCGTGTCCTCGTCGACCGGTTGTGGCCGCGCGGCCTGACGAAGGACAAGGCGCGCGTCGACCTCTGGGCGAAGGAGATCGCGCCGTCCGACGAGCTGCGCAAGGCCTTCGGCCACGAAGCCGATCGCTGGGACGATTTTCGCGAACGCTACGAAGCGGAACTGCGGGACAAGGACGAAGCCGTCGAGCGCGTCGTCGAGGAACTGCGCAAGCATCGTCGCGTGACGCTGCTCTACGGTGCGCGCGAGGAGCGCTGCAACAACGCCGCCGTGCTTTCGGACTACCTCGGCAGGCGCCTGGCGAAGGACAGGCGATAATCGATGCGCCTTGCCAGTCAGGCGCTCCGCTCGTCGCCCCGAATCCGAGATGCCGCTTCCTTCCGTCGAGACGCTGTCCGCGTTCTTCGTCGTTGCCGTCCTGCTCGCTCTGTCGCCCGGTCCGGACAACGTCTTCGTGCTGATGCAGTCGGCGCTCCACGGCCGCGCGGCCGGAATTCGCGTCGTGCTCGGCCTGTGCACGGGCTTGCTGGTCCATACGATGGCGGTTGCCGCCGGGCTGGCGGCACTCTTCGCAGCCTCCGACCTCGCGTTCCGGACATTGAAGGTCGCCGGTGCGCTCTATCTGCTGTGGCTGGCCTGGCAGGTGCTGCGCGCCCCGACCGACGCGCCGCCCGGCACCACGGTGTCCACGCTGGGTGGCTGGGCGCTGTACCGGCGCGGCGTGATCATGAACCTGACGAACCCGAAGGTCTCGATCTTCTTCCTTGCATTCCTGCCGCAGTTCGCCGACCCGGCGCGCGGCGCGCTCGCGGGCCAGATCGTGCTGCTCGGACTGGCGTTCATCGTCGCGACGCTGCTGGTGTTCGGCGGCATCGCCTGGTTCGCAGGCATCGTCGGCGGCGTCCTGCGCCGATCGCAGCGAGTGCGCCGCCTGTTGAACCTGGCCGCCGGCGGCGTGTTCGTGGCGCTCGCCGCCCGGCTGGCGTTGTCCGAGCGCTGAGCGCGCAGTCGCGGCTGGCATGACCCGAGAGACGGTGTCGAACGTCTCGTCGACTGCGACGAAGCCGCCCCGGAGCCTGCTGCGTGACGCTTCGGTGCCGGCGATCGTCGCCGGCTTCGTCACGGTGCTCGTCGGCTTCAGCAGTTCGGCGGTGATCGTCTTCCAGGCTGCCCAGGCGCTCGGGGCCGACGAAGCGCAGATCGGATCGTGGATGTGGGCGCTCGGCATCGGAATGGGCCTGACCTGCATCGTGCCGTCGCTGCGCTGGCGCATGCCGGTCGTGACCGCGTGGTCGACCCCGGGGGCTGCGATGCTGATCACCAGCGGGGCCGGCGTACCGATCGAACAGGCGATCGGCGCGTTCATCGTCTGCGCGGTGCTGATGGCGATCAGCGGGTTCTCGGGCTGGTTCGAGCGCGCGATGAACCGGCTGCCGGTCGCGCTCGCCGCGGCGATGCTGGCCGGTGTGCTGCTGCGCTTCGGCATCGCGGCCTTCGCGTCGATGCAGTCCCGCTTCGTGCTGGTCGCCGGCATGTTCGCCGCCTGGCTGCTCGCGCGCAGGCTGGCGCCGCGCTATGCAGTCGTCGTCGCGCTGGTCGTCGGCATGGCGCTGGCCGCGCTTGGCGGCGACCTGCGCGTCGAAGCGCTGCGCCTGGAGCTGGCGGTGCCGGTCTGGACGACGCCATCGCTGTCGCTGGCGGCGCTCGTCGGCATCGCGCTGCCGCTGTACGTGGTCACGATGGCCTCGCAGAACATGCCCGGCGTGGCGGTGATCCGCGCATCCGGCTACCCGGTGCCGGTCTCCCCGGTCATCGGCTGGACCGGCGTGGCGACGCTGCTGCTCGCGCCTTTCGGCGCCTACGCGCTGAACCTCGCGGCGATCACCGCTGCGATCAGCATGGGCCCCGAGGCGCACGAGGATCCGGCGCGTCGCTACGTTGCAGCGGTCGTCGCCGGCGTCTTCTATATCCTGATCGGGCTGTTCGGTGCGACGGTCGCTGCGGTTTTCGCGGCGCTGCCGCAGGAACTGATCCTGGCGATCGCGGGCATCGCCTTGCTCGGCACGATCGGCAACGGCCTGGTCGCGGCGCTGGCCGACGAGCGCCAGCGCGAGCCGGCATTGGTGACCTTCCTCGTGACCGCCTCGGGGCTGACGCTGGCCGGGGTCGGCTCGGCCTTCTGGGGCCTGGTCGGCGGCGTGCTCACTTTGCTGGTGCTCAACTGGCGCAAGCGGGGTCCCTGACGCGGCCGAAGCGGCAAATCCTTTCCGGAGATCCGATTGGCATCCGACACGAAACCGAAACCCAGTCCACAGGCAGCTTTGCAGGCCCAACGGGACCGATGGCCCGGAACGGCGCAGGCGGAACCCGAATCGGTCGGCCTGTCGTCCGACGCGCTCGTGCGCGCGGCTGCCGCACTGCGCGAAGAGATCGCGTGCGGCCGGCTTCCCGGCGCGGTCGCGCTGGTCGCGCGCCACGGTCGCATCGCCTGGTTCGAAGCCTTCGGCAGGCTCGGCCCCGACGACGACGCGCCGATGCGCCTGGACGCGATCTTCCGCATCTATTCGATGACGAAGCCGCTGGTCTCGCTGGCCGCGATGATGCTGATGGAAGCGGGGCGACTGCGGCTCGACGATCCCCTGTCGCAATACCTGCCCGAGTTCGCGAACCCGAAAGTGGCGCGCCACGACGGCCGCTCGGGCGGCCCGATGCGGCTGGAAGCGGTGCTTCGGCCGATCACGCTGCAGGACCTGTTGCGCCACACGTCGGGCATCACCTACGAATTCCTCGGCGCCGGTCCGGTCCACAAGGCCTATCGCGAAGCGCGGCTCGGCGACCCGCGCCGCAGCAATGCGCAGATGTGCGAGCTGCTCGCAACGCTGCCGCTGCTCCATGCGCCCGGCGAGCGCTGGGGATACGGCCATTCGACCGACGTGCTCGGGCGCGTCGTCGAAGTGGTCGGCGGGCAGCCGCTGGGCGCCTTCCTGCGCGAGCGGATCTTCGAGCCGCTCGGCATGCTCGACACCGGTTTTCACGTGCCGCCTGCCGAACGGCAGCGGATCGCGGAGCCCTGGGACGTCGATCCGGACAGCGGAGAGCCGGTGCGGCTGCTCGATCCGCGCCGCCCTCCGGCGCTCGAAATGGGCGGTGGCGGCCTGATGTCGACGGCGAGCGACTATGCGCGCTTCGTGCAGATGCTGATCGACGGGGGCCGGTTCGGCAGCACACGGTTGGTCGGTCGAAAGACGATCGAGCTGATGCGCGCCGACCACCTCGGCGCGATCCCGGTCTCGTCGCCGCTGCTGCCGCCCGGGCATGGCTTCGGCCTCGGCTTCGCCGTGCGCACGCAGCCGGGGATCGCCACGACGCCGGGTTCGGTCGGCCAGTATTTCTGGAGCGGCATCGCCGGGACGACCTTCTGGGTCGATCCGCAGGAGGCGCTGTACGCGATCCTGATGATCCAGGCGCCGGGCCAGCGCGTGCGGCTGCGGCAGATGTTCCGCTCGCTGGTCTACGCGGCCATCGACGACTAGCTTGCCCGGCACACGTGAACTGACGGGGCGCGCGCTGGCGACCGGCGTGCTGCTCGGCGCCTTGCTCGCACCGTGCAACGTCTACTCGGGGCTGCGGATCGGCTGGTCGTTCAACATGTCGATCATCGCTCTGCTGGCCAGCATCGCGCTGTGGCGGCCGCTGTCCCGGGCCTTCGGGCTGCGCGAATGGAACCGGCTCGAGAGCAACATCGGCCAGACGACGGCGTCGTCGGCCGCGTCGATCGTCTCCGGCGGGCTGGTCGCGCCGATCCCGGCGTACACGCTGATCACCGGGCAGCAGCTCGCGCTGGCGCCGCTGATCGCCTGGGTGTTCGCCGTCAGCCTGCTCGGCGTCTGGGTCGCCTGGTACCTGCGGCCCGCGCTGGTCGGCCCGGCGTCGCAACTGCGCTTTCCCGAGGGGCTGGCTACGCTCGAGACGCTGCTCGACGTCTTCGCGCACGGCGCCGAGGCGAGCCGTCGGATCGCCGCGCTCGGGCTGGCGGCGCTGCTGTCGGCCGCGACCCGCTGGGTCGACACCTTCGTGCTGCTGCTCCCTCGCTGGACGCCGGTGGAAGGACTCGCGCGCTTCACTTTCGTCTTCGAGCCGTCGTGGCTGCTCGCCGGTTTCGGCGCGATCATCGGCCTGCGCGTCGGCCTGTCGCTGTTCGCCGGCGCGCTGCTCGCCTGGGGGCTGATCGCGCCGCGGATCGCCGGGCCCGTGGTTCCGCTGCCGGACGCCGACGCCGGCACGTCGCTGTTCGGCCCGCTGGTCGAGTGGCTGCTGTGGCCGGGCGTCAGCCTGATGGTCGGTGCGACGCTGTCCAGTTTCGTCGTCGGACTCTGGCGCACGCGCTCGACCGATTCGGGCCGCTGGCTCCGGTGGCCGGCCGGAAGCGCTGCGCCGTGGCCTGCGCTGGCCTTCGCGGCGGCCGCGCTGCTGACCGTGCTGCTGCAGCGGCTGCTGTTCGGCATCGACTGGTGGATCGCACTGCTGGCCGTGCCGCTGGCCGTGATGCTGGCGACGGTGGCCGCGCGCGTGGTCGGGGACACCGGCATCCCGCCGATCGGCGCGATCGGCAAGGTCTCGCAGCTGAGCTTCGGGCTGGCGGCGCCCGGCCAGGCGGTGACGAACCTGATGACCGCCAACGTGGCGGGCGGGGCGGCCGGGCAGTGCGCCGACCTGATGAACGACTTCCTCGTCGGCCGGGGCATCGGCGCCTCGCCGGCGCGCCAGGCGGTCGCACAAAGCGTCGGCATCGTCACCGGCAGCGTCGTCGGCGCGATCGCCTATCTGGCGCTGATTCCGGATCCTGCGGCGACGCTGCTGACCGAGCAATGGCCGGCGCCGGCGGTCGCGACCTGGAAGGCGGTGGCCGAGGCGATGGCCCACGGCATCGATTCGGTGCCGCCGTCGGCACGCGCGGCGATGTTCATCGCGCTGTTCGCTGGCGCGGTCGCCGGCGTGCTCGAAGCGAGCCTGCCGGCGCGGTTCGCGCGCCGCCTGCCCAGCGCGACGGCGTTCGGTCTGGCCTTCGTGATTCCGGCTTCGATCTCGATGACGATGACGGCCGGTGCGCTGGCGGCCGCGGCTTTCGCCGCGGTCGCGCCGTCACTCGCCGCGCGCGTCACGATCGCGATCGCTGCCGGGCTGGTGACGGGCGAAAGCCTCGTGGGCGTGTTCGCCGCTTTTGCCGACTGGGCCGGTGCGGCGGGCGCGCGCTGAGGTCGACGAAACGGCGACGGCATCGCCGAATCGATCGATCCGCTGCATTATCCCCCGGAGGATCGTCGCGATGCCGACGTCGACGCTCAGGAGTCCGCCGAGAAGCCGATCGACTTCACGATCGGCCCCCAGCGGTCGTGATCGGTGCGCAGCATCTGCGCGAGCTCCTCGGGTGTCGACGACACGGCCTCGAGCCCCATCACCGCCAGTCCGTCGACGACCTCCGGCGCGGCCAGTGCCTCTCGCAGGCCGGTGTTCAGGTGGTCGATGATGTCCCTCGGCGTCTTGCCCGGCGCGAAGAAACCGAACCACTCGCGAAACTGCAGGTCCTTCAGGCCCTGTTCGGCGTAGGTCGGTACCTCGGGTGCGAAGCGCGAGCGTTCGGACGACGAGGTCGCGATCAGCCGGCATTTGCCGGCCTTCACGTGCTGCGTGAATTCGCCGACCGGCCCCGAGACGGCGGCGATCTGCCCGCCGATCATGTCGAGGATCGCCGGTTGCGTGCCCCGGAAAGGCACGTGCTTCATGTCGATGCCGCCGGCGCGTCCGGCCAGCACGCCGAGGAAATGAGGTACCGACCCGGCGGCCGGCGAGCCGAAGTTGGCCTGCATCGGGTTCTCCTTGCACCAGGCGAAGAAGTCCGGCATCGATGCGACCGAGTCGGGCACCATCGGACCGACTGCGAAGCCGAACTCGAAGGTACAGGCGACGGTGATCGGAGCCACGTCGACGAACGGATCGTAGGAGAGCTTGCGGTAGATGTGCGGATAGATCATCAGCATCGACGCCGGCGTCTGCACGATCGTCGAGCCGTCGGTCGGTGCGCTTCGCATCAGGTCGATCGCAAGCTGTCCGCCGGCACCCGCCTTGTTGTCGACGACGGCGGTGCGCACGAAACCGCCGCGCATCCGGTCGGCGACGCGGCGGCACAGCGTGTCCGAAGTGCCGCCCGGCGTGAAGCCGGTCACGATGCGCAGCGTGTCGATCCGCTGCTGCGCCTGCACGCCGCGCCAGGGAAGGGCGGCGAGCGCGGGGGTCGCTGCGATGGCCTGCAACAGGCGGCGACGCTGGGTCGGTGTCATGAAGTTCTCCTCGTGTCTGTGATCGTTGGTAGACGGGTCGACCCCGCGATCACTTCGTGGGCCGACCGGGGGCAGCCGAAGCTGCGCGAGCTCAGAGCCTGGACAAGCGCTCCAGCGCGTGCCGCAGCGTCTCGTCCTTCTTCGCGAAACAGAAGCGAACGACGCCGTTTTCGACCGGTTTTTCGTAGAACGCCGACAACGGAATCGCGGCGACGCCGATCTCGGTGGTCAGCCACTTCGAGAACTCGGCTTCGCTCAGGTCCGAGATCGCGCTGTAGTCGACGAGCTGGAAGAACGTGCCCTCCGACGGCAGCAGCCTGAAGCGCGTGCCGGCCAGGCCCTCGCGGAACAGGTCGCGCTTGCGCTGGTAGAAGGCCGGCAGTTGCAGGTACCGCTCCGGCGCCTTCATGTAGTCGGCGAGCCCGTGCTGGACCGGCGTGTTGACGGTGAACACGTTGAACTGGTGCACCTTGCGGAATTCGGCCGACAGTGCGGCCGGCGCCGCGCAATAGGCGACTTTCCAGCCGGTCACGTGGAAGGTCTTCCCGAACGACGAGATCACGAAGCTGCGTGCGGCCAGCGCCGGGTAGCGGCAGGCCGACTGGTGCGGCTCGCCGTCGTAGACCATGTGCTCGTAGACCTCGTCGGAGATCACGAACAGCTCGTGCTCGACGGCGATCGCCTCGAGTGCGCGCATGTCGGCGTCGCGCAGGATCGTGCCGCTCGGGTTGTGCGGCGAGTTGACCATGATCGCGCGCGTGCGCGGCGTGACGGCGGCGGCGACCTTGTCCCAGGGCACGCGGTAGTCGGTCGACATCGGCACGGCCACGACGGTGCCGCCGATCAGCTCGATGTTCGGGATGTAGCTGTCGTAGACCGGCTCGATGACGATGACCTCGTCCCCCGGATGCACGATCGCCAGCAGCGCCGTGAAGATCGCCTGCGTGGCGCCGGCCGTGATCGTGATCTCGCTGTCCCAGTCGTAGCGCGCGTCGTAGATCGCTGCGATCTTGTCGGCGACGACGCGACGCAGTTCGGGCACGCCGGCCATCGGCGGGTACTGGTTCAGGCCGCGGCGCATCGCGTCGGCGACCGCGTCGACGAGCTTCGGGTCGCATTCGAAGTCGGGAAAGCCCTGGCCGAGGTTGACGGCGTTGCGCTCGGTGGCAAGGGCCGACATCACGGTGAAGATCGTCGTGCCCACCTTGGGCATCTTCGTTACGATCGGCTGCGGCGCGAACGGCCGTGCTGCGTTCATCGATGTTTCTCGCGCTGGATCCGGAGCCGGAATTATAGGTGGGCCGTCTGGGCGCGACGGTTCCGGATCGACTTATCATCGATTGCCGCAACCTCGTTCGGGAGGCACGAATTGCGCACAGCCGCGCTGGCCATCGCAGCGGCAGCGTCCGTCTTGCTGTCGGCAGCACCGGACAA
>JAAZBL010000225.1 GCA_012513825.1 Limnobacter sp.
TGGCGGACAGAACCATGGTCAACGAGAAATTCGGCCCGGTACGGGTCGGGCTGATGGGCATCGGCACCGTCGGCGGCGGCACTTTCGAGGTCCTGCAGCGCAACCAGGACGAGATCCGGCGGCGCGCCGGCCGCAGCATCCGGATCACGAAGGTCGCGGACCTCGACGTCGCGCGGGCCCGCCGGCTCGTCGGCGACGGCGTCGACGTCATCGACGATGCGCGCGCGCTGGTCTCCGACCCCGACATCGACATCGTCGTCGAGCTGATCGGCGGCTACGGCATCGCCCGCGAGCTGGTGCTCGCCGCGATCGAGCACGGCAAGCACGTGGTCACCGCGAACAAGGCGCTGCTCGCCGTGCACGGCAACGAGATCTTCAAGGCGGCGTCGCGCCAGGGCGTGATGGTCGCCTTCGAGGCCGCCGTCGCCGGCGGCATCCCGATCATCAAGGCGCTGCGCGAAGGGCTCACGGCGAACCACATCGAGTGGATCGCCGGCATCATCAACGGCACGACGAACTTCATCCTGTCGGAGATGCGCGACAAGGGCCTGCCCTTCGATGCCGTGCTCTCCGAGGCGCAGCGTCTCGGCTATGCCGAAGCCGACCCGAGTTTCGACATCGAAGGCGTCGATGCGGCGCACAAGGCCACGATTCTGTCGTCGATCGCGTTCGGCGTCCCGGTCCAGTTCGATCGCGCGCACGTCGAGGGCATCACCACGCTGCAGAGCGAGGACATCCGCTATGCCGAGCAGCTCGGCTACCGGATCAAGCTGCTCGGCATCACGCGCCGGCGCATCGGGGCCGACGGCAAGCCGCTGGGCATCGAGCTGCGCGTGCACCCGACGCTGATCCCGGCCCGGAGGCTGATCGCCAGCGTCGAAGGGGCGATGAACGCGGTCTGGGTCAAGGGCGACGCGGTCGGCCACACGATGTACTACGGTAAGGGCGCCGGCGCGGAACCGACGGCCAGCGCGGTCATCGCCGACCTCGTCGACGTCGCGCGGATGATCACCTCCGATCCGGAGAACCGCGTGCCGCACCTGGCCTTCCAGGCCGAGTCGCTTTCCGACCTGCCGATCCTGCCGATCGACGAGACCGAGACCGCCTACTACCTGCGGCTGCGCGTCTCCGACCGGGCCGGCGTGCTGGCCGACATCACGCGGATCCTGGCCGACGGGAAGATTTCGATCGATGCCGTGCTGCAGCGCGAGCCCGGCGAGGGCGAAGCCCATACCGACCTGATCCTGCTCACGCATCGCACGATCGAACGCCAGGTCAACGCGGCGATCGCGCGCATCGAAGCCCTGCCCACGGTCCTGTCGAAAACGGTGCGCATCCGGCTGGAGGACCTGGTCTGATGCGCTACCTGTCGACGCGCGGCGGAATGCCCGCCGCGCGCTTCTGCGAAATCCTGCTCGGCGGACTCGCACCCGATGGCGGCCTCGTGCTGCCCGAATCCTATCCGCGCGTCGACGAGGCAACGCTGGCGCGCTGGCGGCTGCTGCCCTATCCGGAGCTGGCCTTCGAGATCCTGCGGCTGTACGCCGACGACATTCCCGAAGACGACCTGCGCGCACTGACCGCGCGCACCTATACGGCGGAGATCTTCGGGAGCGACGCGATCACGCCGCTGCATCGTCTCGACGGCGAGCTTCACCTGCTGCGGCTGTCGAACGGTCCGACGCTCGCGTTCAAGGACCTCGCGATGCAGCTGCTCGGCAACCTGTTCGAGTACGTGCTGGCGAA
>JAAZBL010000226.1 GCA_012513825.1 Limnobacter sp.
ACAGCGCGGCGCCCGCCGCGACGAAGGCCGGCGAAGCCGGCCGCAGCGGCGCCTCGGCGGCGCCGGCGTGGCGGCTCGTGACCATCGGCCTGCCGAGCAGGCCCCAGGGCCGCCAGACCAGCACGACGGCCATCACGAGGAACTCGACGACCAGCGTGAGCTGGGAGAACGAGACGCGGATCCCGAACAGTTCGACGACTCCGAGCCAGATGCAGATCGCCTTCAGTTCGGCGACGATCAGCGCGGCGACGTAGGCGCCCGGAATCGACCCCATGCCGCCGACGACGACGATGACGAAGGCCGATCCGATCGCGTGCAGGTCCATGTCGAGGTTGGCCGGTTCGCGCGGCAGTTGCAGCGCGCCGCCGAGCCCGGCGAGCATCGCGCCGAGCGCGAACACCGCGGTGAACAGCCAGGCCTGGTTCACGCCGAGCGCGCCGACCATCTCGCGATCCTGCGTGGCCGCGCGCACCAGCGTGCCCCAGCGCGTCTTCGTGAGCAGCAGCCACAGCAGCCCGAGCACGACCGGCCCGATCGCGATCAGGAACAGCTCGTACTCGGGAAACTGCCGCCCGAGGATCGTGACCGAACCGGACAGGCCCGGCGCGCGCGGCCCCAGCAGTTCCTCGGGGCCCCAGAGCCAGAGCACGCCGTCCTTGATGACCAGCACCAGCGCGAAGGTCGCGAGCAGCTGGAACAGCTCGGGCGCGCGGTAGATCCGGCGCAGCAGCAGCACTTCGACGATCGCGCCGAACGCACCGACGGCCAGCGCGGCCAGCAGCAGCGCCGGCCAGAATCCGAGCCCGGCGCCGAGCCGCTCGACCAGCGTCCAGGCGACGTAGACGCCGAGCATGTAGAACGAGCCGTGCGCGAAGTTGACGATCCGCGTGACGCCGAAGATCAGCGACAGGCCGACGGCGATCAGGAACAGCGAGGACGCGCCGGCCAGTCCGTTCAGCAACTGGACGATGAAGCCCGAGAAACTCACGATGGCGATCCGCAGGGAAGCTGTCGAAGCATGCGATGCTCTCGCGCCCGGCTCGTGACCCGGCGCCGGCTCAGTTGCCCGCCGAGCGCAGCTTCGCGACGATCTCGTCGGAAGGCTGCACGTCGGCACCGTCGATGTAGCGGTAGTCGACCATCACGCCCTTGCCGCCGTCGTTCTTCGTGCGCCCGACGTAGCCGCCCATCGTCGACTGGTGATCCTGCGGACGGTAGACGATCTGGCCGAACGGCGTCTCGACCTCGAGCCCGCGGAACGCGGCGATCAGCTTCTCGGTGTCGGTCGAGCCGGCCTTCGCGATGCCGGCCGCCAGCGACTTGATCGCGCTGTAGCCGACGATCGTGCCCAGGCGCGGATAGTCGTCGAAGCGCTTCTGGTAGGCAGCGAGGAACTCCTTGTGCTCGGGCGTGTCGATCCCGTACCACGGGTAGCCGGTGACGAGCCAGCCGTCGGGCGTCTCGCTCTTCAGCGGGTCGAGATACTCCGGCTCGCCGGTCAGCAGGCTCACGACCTCGCGCCCCTCGAACAGCCCGCGCGTATTGCCTTCGCGAACGAACTTCGACAGGTCGGCGGCGAACAGCACGTTGAAGATCGCGTCGGGCTTCGAGTCGGCCAGCGCCTGGACGACGCTGCCGGCATCGACCTTGCCCAGCGGCGTGGCCTGCTCGGCGACGATCTCGATGTCGGGCTGCGCGGCCTTCATCAGCTGCTTGAACGTGGCCGCCGCCGACTGTCCGTACTCGTAGTTCGGATAGACGAGCGCCCAGCGCTTCTTGTTCAGCTTGACCGCATCGGGCACCAGCATCGCGACCTGCATGTAGGTCGACGGGCGCAGCCGGAACGTGTAGCGGTTGCCGTTCTCCCAGGTGATCTTGTCGGTCAGCGGCTCGGCCGCGAGGAAGAAGAATTTCTTCTGTTTGGCGAAATCGGTCAGCGCCAGTCCGATGTGCGACAGGAACGAGCCGGTCAGCACGTCGACGCGCTCGCGCGAGACCAGTTCCTCGGCCGCGCGCACCGCTTCGCCCGGGTTCGCGTTGTCGTCGCGGATCACCAGCTCGATCTTCCTGCCGTCGATGCCGCCGGCCGCGTTGACCTGCTCGACAGCCAGCTCCATCCCCTTGCGGTAAGGCTCGAGAAAGGCCGGCTGCGCCTTGTAGCTGTTGATCTCGCCGATCTTGAAGACGCCTTGCGCGGCGGCAGGCGCGGCGGCCAGCGCGGCGGCCAGGCCGGCGGCCAGCCCGGCGGCCGCGACCAGCGAGGCGGCGGCGGTGGGGACGAGGGTTTTCGGGATCATCGCGGTGTCTCCTGGTGGGTCGGGCGGTCAGCGTACGGCTGGATTGTCGTCGTTGAAACGATGTGGGGCTCGTTCTCGATGCGGCATGGTCAGCGCAGGCCGTCCTTGCCCTCGATCTCGGCGACCTGCAGGCCGCCGATCCGCGGCAGGGGCCGGCCGCCGTCGGTGACGGCCACGGCGACGAGGATCTCGTCGGCGCGCGGCGCGTCGACGACGCGCGCCTCGATCGCGTCGAAGTGGCTGCGCACGTAGGCGGCGTCCTTGTGGCCGAGCGGCACGTCGATCGTCGCGCCGATGCCGCCGCGCTTCTTGGCCGAAGGTACCAGCGCGGCGCCCTTCTCGACCGCCTTTCTCAGCGGCGCGCCGAGCTTCGGATGCAGGATCGCCGCGGCGTGCTCGAGTTCGCCGTTCTCGCCGACGATCGCCGCCTTGCCGTAGCTGTGCGCGCGCGCCGGCTCGATGCCCAGCGCCTGCACGCAGCGCTCGCCGAGCAAGCCGCCGAGCTCTTCGCCGATCGCGATCAGCTCGTCGAGATTCTCGACGTAGCGGCCGGCGCAGGGGTTTTCCACGACCGCCATCGCCAGCGCCTTGCGCACCGGCGGCTCGACGGCCTGTCCCATTTCGCTGCGGGTCTCCTCGACCTGCACGATCAGCTTGCGAATGCGAGCCTGCATCGATGGTTCTCCTGTTCCGTTTCGTCGAGCCCGACGCCGACGATGCGCGCGCGGCGCTGGCAGACGAGCACCGCGGCATGAAGCAGCCCGGCCGCGCACAGGTCCTGCGCACATCGCTCGCCGGCGTCGAGCGCACGATCGATGTCGCCGGCATCGAGCACCGGCACGTCGACGGTGACCGGCAGCTCGCCGAGGTCGGTGTCGTCCTTCAGTTCGCAGGCCGGCTGCCGGCGGATTCGCGGATCGTCGAGGTTCACCGCGTTGGCGACGATCGTGGCTGCAGCGTCGGCCTGCGAAGCGGTCGATGCGAGCACGGTCACGCTGTCGGCAATGCCGAGCGAGAAGCTGCGACCGCGCCAGCCGCTGGTCGCGACCCCGCGCACCGGCATCGCGTGGCGGATCTCGAAGCGCCCGTCGACGAAGTGCCGGGCGTCGACCCGGCTTCCGGCCGCGGCGGCGACTTCCAGCTGCGACAGGTCGGCGAACAACCCGATCGCGACCGAGCGGCCCGGTTGCAGATGCAGCGCGATATCGCCGCCGTTGTTGACCCAGGCGCGCTCGACGCCTTCGCCGCGATAGAACGCGACGATCTCCTCGGCCACCGAGCCGGCGACCGCCGCCATCGGCGTGACGAAACGCTCGCGAAACGGTTGGCAGGCGCGCCACATGCGCGCGGCCACCGGTCCGCGCAGCGGGCAATCGCCCGCGACCGGGCGGCGCAGCAGCGGCAGTTCGGCGACCAGTTCGGCGAGCACGTTCTCGAAGCGGCGCCACGCCGCCTCGTGCGCGGCTGCGACGGCATGCGCGTCGCCGTCGGCGCCGATCACGAGGTCGATCGGGCCGTGCGCGAAATGCCAGCGATTGCCGGGCAGCGGGGCGCGTTGCGCGTTCATCGAACCGGCGCGCTCAACCGAGCATCGGCCCGTGGCCCAGCGGCCACGGGTTGTCCGGCGAGCCGGCCAGCCAGCGCCGGGCGGTCGGTGCGCCGTCGTTGTGCCAGGCACCGCTGCGCAGGACCTCGTCGAGCGAACGGACCGTCTCGCCGTGGCCCCCCAGCGCCTCGAAATCGGCACGCCGCATGCTGAATTCGATCGGCGCGACGAGCGCCGGCGTGGGCACGGTGCCGAAGCTGTTCTCGGGCATCCGGCAGACGTCGACCATGACCGTGATGCCGCCGCCCGGCCAGACGTAGGCCGGCGCACCGCCACAGGTCACGTTGACGAGCTTTCGCTTGATCGAGCGCGTCAGGAGCACCGGATTCTCGGTGACGCCGGCGCGCAGGCTGCCGCCGGCCCCACCGAGAAACAGTACGCTGGTCAACGAGGGTTCGCAATTCTCGCCGATGCGCGCGACGACGGAGGCGACGTCGGCCGGCATCGGCCTTTCCTGCGGCTGCAGCGATTCGTCGAGCTCGTACCAGGCCGAGTGCTCGCCGGTGGTCGAGGTCATCAGGATCCGCTGGCCGGGCCAGGCGAGCTTCGGATCCCAGCCCTCGATGATCGACATCGGGTCGGCGATGTCGGTGCCGCCCCAGCCGACGCCCGGATTGGCGACCTGGAAGTAGCGCCCCGGCGTCGACTTGCGACCGCGGATCTTCAGCCCGGACGGCCGCATGTCGAGGCAGCGCCCGGCCTGGTGCTCGGTCAGCACGCCGGTGATGTGGTCGTCGACGACGACGACTTCGTCGACGCGGCCATAAAGCTGCTTGGCGAAGATGCCGATCGTGGCCGAGCCGCAGCCGACGCGCATCCGCTGCTCCTCGACCCCGTTGACGATCGGCGCGCGCCCGGCCTGCAGCACGAGCTGCGCGCCGCCGTCGATCATCAGTTCGACCGGCTGCCGATTGCCGAGCTGCTGCATCAGCTCCATCGTGACGCGGCCTTCCTTCTTGCTGCCACCGGTCAGGTGGTGAACGCCGCCGACCGACAGCATCTGGGAACCGTATTCGGCCGTCGTGACGTGGCCGACGACCTCGCCGCGGCAGCGCACGTTCGCCTGCTCGGGGCCGAGGTAGCGGTCCGTGTCGATCTTCACCTTGAAGCTGCAGTAGCTGAAGATGCCTTCGGTGACGACGGTGACCATGTCGACGCCGTCGACCAGCGAGGACACGATGAACGGCGCCGGCTTGTAGTCGGGATAGGTCGTCGACGATCCGACGCCGGTCACGAAGACTTCGTCGGCCAGCAACAGGTCGCCGTTCCACTGCGGGGCATTCGGCGTGTCGGTGTCGGCCGGCTGCGACGCCGGATCGGGGACGCCCTCCGTCGCCGACGCGCCGGCCGGCTCTGCCATCGGGCCTGCAGCTGCAGGCGCCGGCTCGCCGAGCGCCGGGCCCGCCCGTCCGGCGAAGGGAACGACCTGGGCGTCGCCGGCTTCCAGCGTGCGCCGCAGCAGCACGACCGGGTCGACGCGCACGAGCGTGCCGCCGACGTTGGCATACCGGTCGCAGGCGCCGCTGCGGCCGTCGGCGATCTGGCACAGCACCGGACAGGCGTTGCACTCGATCCGGTCGGCGGCCATGCGCTCGTTGCGCGGCCGTGCGCGCTCGAGAACCTGGGGCACGGGTTCGAGGTCGGGAAGACCGTCGGTCCGCGTGTGCTCGGTCATCGCCTGGCCTCCTTCATCTCGACGTCGATCGACCGGATCCGGCTCGCCGGGGCCCGCCCCGAACCGGGGTCGCCGCGCTTGCCCTGTCTTCGCCTTTCATGTAGTGTCCACTGAACCATCGTGTTGCGGGCACTTAACGTTGGACCGGACAGTACAAGAAACCACCACGGTCCGCAAACCTTTTCTGGATCACCGCCGATGAGCGCCTTCACCGAACAGCGGGTGCTTTCGGTCCACCACTGGACCGACCGCCTGTTCACCTTCACGACCACGCGCGACCAGGGGCTGCGCTTCAGCAACGGCCACTTCACGATGATCGGCCTGCGCATCGACGGCAAGCCGCTGGTGCGCGCCTACAGCATCGTCAGCCCGAACTACGAGGAGCACCTCGAGTTCCTCAGCATCAAGGTGCCCGACGGCCCGCTGACCTCGCGGCTGCAGCACATCCAGGTCGGCGACACGATCCTGGTCGGGCGCAAGCCCACGGGCACGCTGGTCATCGACTACCTGCTGCCCGGCAAGCGCCTCTACCTGCTGTCCACCGGCACCGGCCTGGCCCCGTTCATGGCCATCGTGCGCGACCCCGAGACCTACGAGCGCTTCGAGCAGGTGATCCTCGTGCACGGCGTACGAACCGCCGACGAGCTCGCCTATCACGACCTGCTCGTCAAGAACCTGCCCAAGCACGAGTTCCTCGGCGAGATGGTCGCCCAGCGCCTGCTCTACTACCCGACGGTCACCCGCGAGTCGTATCGCAACATGGGTCGCGTCACCGAGGCGATCGAGACCGGCAAGCTGTTCCGCGATCTCGGGCTGCCCCGCTTCGACCCGGCCGAAGACCGCGTGATGATCTGCGGCAGCCCCGCCATGCTGCGCGACCTGAAGGCGATGCTCGAAAAGCGCGAGTTCGCCGAAGGCAACACGTCGACGCCGGGCGATTTCGTCATCGAGCGGGCGTTCGCCGAACAGTAGACGCCATGGCCAACGCGGTGCCGCGACGCAGTCAACGCAACGCCGGCCAGGGCGACACCGGGCGGCGCAGCGCCACTGCGGGCAGCGCCACCACGCGCAGCACCGCCGCTCGCGCGCCCGCGGCGGCCGCGGCGCGCCGGCCCGGCGTGCGCGAACTGGCCGCGCAGGCCTCGCGCGAGAACATCCTGCGCGCGGCGGTCAAGGTCTTCGCACGACACGGTTACGAGGGCGGGCGCATCGAGAAGATCTCGCGCGCGGCCAAGTCCTACGACCGGATGATCTATTACTACTTCGGCAGCAAGGAAGCGCTGTTCATCGCGGTCATCGAGGAGATCTACCGGCGCTTCAACGAGGCGGAGGCCCGGCTCGAGATCGACTCGGGCGATCCGGTCGGGTCGCTGCAGACGATCGTGCGCTTCGTCTGGTCGTACTACCGCCGCAACCCCGAGTTCATCACGCTGCTGAACGTCGAGAACCTGCACCGCGGCAAGCACATCTCGAAGTCGCGGCGTGCCGGCGAGTACTCGTCGCCGACGATCGGCCTGCTCGACGGCGTGCTGAGGAGCGGGATGGCGAGCGGCGACTTCCGCCCGGGCCTGAACGCGCGCGACGTCTACCTGATGATCGCCTCGCTCGGCTACTTCTACCTGTCGAACCGGCACACGCTGTCGGTCTTCCTGAACGAGCAGCTCGAGACCCCCGAAGCGCTCGCTCACTGGGAACGGTTCATCATCGACGCGGTCATGCGCCAGGTCTCGCCGGCGCTGCAGCCCGCGCACGCAGACGGAGACTGAAGATGGCAGAAGCCGCCGCCCCCGCGACCGCGGGCAAGCTCGTGATCACCGACATCGGACTGCTGCTGTCGGGCGACATCGACCGGCCGATCCTCGACGCCGACACGATCGTCGTCGAGAACGGCCTGATCGCCGCCGTCGGCCGGCGCGCCGACTGCGACACCGCGAACGCCGACGTCGTGATCGACGCCCGCGGCACCTGCGTCTGCCCGGGGCTGATCGACAGCCACGTACACCCGGTATTTGGCGACTGGACCCCGCGGCAGAGCCAGCTCGGCTGGATCGACTCGACGATGAACGGCGGCGTGACGACGATGATCTCGGCCGGCGAGGTCCACCTGCCGGGCCGGCCGAAGGACATCGTCGGCCTGAAGGCGCTGGCGATCACCGCGCAGCGCGCCTTCGACAACTTCCGCCCGGGCGGCGTCAAGGTGCTCGCCGGTGCGCCGGTCATCGAAAAGGGGATGACCGAAGACGATTTCCGCGAACTTGCGCAGGCCGGCGTCACGCTGCTCGGCGAAGTCGGGCTGGGTTCGGTCAAGGCCGGCGAAGAAGCCCGGCAGATGGTCGCCTGGGCGCGGAAATACGGAATCCAGAGCACGATCCACACCGGCGGACCGTCGATCCCGGGCTCCGGGCTCATCGACAAGGACGTCGTGCTCGAGGCCGACGCCGACGTGATCGGCCACATCAACGGCGGCCATACC
>JAAZBL010000227.1 GCA_012513825.1 Limnobacter sp.
AGCTGCGTGAAGTCGTGCTTGAAGTGCCGGATCGTGTACATGTCCAGCAGCCCCTGCGTCGGATGCGCGTGCCGGCCGTCGCCGGCGTTGATCACGTGCACTTCGGGGCCGCGGGTCCGATTCACGTGCTCGGCGATCAGGAACGGCGCGCCGCTCTGCGAATGGCGCACGACGAACATGTCGGCGTGCATCGCGACCAGGTTGTCGACCGTGTCCAGCAGCGACTCGCCCTTCGATGCCGACGAGGTGTTGATGTTCAGGTTGACGACGTCGGCCGACAGCCGCTTGGCGGCGATCTCGAAGGTCGTGCGCGTTCGCGTCGAGTTCTCGAAGAACAGGTTGAACACCGACTGGCCGCGCAGCAGCGGGACCTTCTTGACCTCGCGGTCCGACACGCCGACGAAGGTCGCCGCCGTGTCCAGGATGTGATGGACCATCTCGCGGGACAGGCCCTCGATGGTCAGCAGGTGCCTGAGCTCGCCGTTCGCGTCGAGCTGCGGGTGCCGCGAATTCATCGTCAGGACTCCCCGGTCTCGATACGCAGTTCGAAACGCTGTTCGCCCGGCACCTTCGACAGCACGTAGTTGCTCGGCGGTGCCAGCGGGAAGCTGCCGCCGCAGTAGTCGGCAGCGACCGGCAGCTCGCGTCCGCCGCGGTCGAGCAGCACGGCGAGCTCCACCCGTGCCGGCCGGCCGTAGTCGAAGATCTCGTTGATCGCGGCCCGCACGCTGCGTCCGGTGAACAGGATGTCGTCGACGAGAACGATGTCGGCGCCGTCGACCTCGAACGGCAGTTCGGTGGCCTTCATTCCGGCCGGCAGGCCGCGGTGGCCGCGTCGACCGTAGTCGTCGCGGTGAAAGGCCGTGGACAGGAAGCCGCAGGGTTTCGACAGGCCCAGGTCGGCATGCAGCCGCTCGGCGATCCACGCGCCGCCGCTGTGCACGCCGACCAGCGCGACCTCGCGCCCGCCGATGCCGCGGCGCAGCGCATCGAGAAGTGAGGCGTAGGCGGCCTCGGCATCGGGTGAATTCATCGGGAGCCGGCAGTCGAAACGGAGTCGAGATATTGTCGCAGGATCGTCGCGGCCGCCTGCGCATCGTTGTCGGGATCGTCGCCGTCGCCGGCCACGCTCGAGTAGCGCTCGTCGACCAGGACGACCGGCAGGCCGAACCGGCCACCGAGCTGGCGCGCAAAGCGCTCGCATTTCGGCGTCGTGGCGTTCGGGGTGCCGTCGGCGTGCTGCGGCCGACCGACGACCAGCAGCGCCGGTTGCCAGTCGCGCAGCAGCTCGCCGATCCGCGCGAAGCGCCGCTCGGCCGGATCGGCGGGCAATTGTTCGAGCGGCCGGGCCGAAGCGGTCAGCGTGTTGCCGACGGCGACGCCGATGCGCCGCGTGCCGAAGTCGAATCCGAGAACGATCGCGTCGCGCGGCAGGGTCGGCGGCGACGCGGGCTCAACCATGCCCGGCCGACGAGGCGAGGTAGGTGGGGTCGATCCCCAGCAGCCGGAACGCGGCCAGGAAACGCTCGTCGAACGGCGTATCGAAGATCAGCTCGGGCGCCGCGGGCACCGTGAGCCAGGCGTTGCGCGCGATCTCGTCTTCGAGCTGGCCCGGCCCCCAGCCCGAATAGCCGAGCGTGACCATCATCCGCTCGGGGCCATTGCCTTCGACGACCGCTTCGAGCACGTCCTTCGACGAGGTCAGGCCGATGTCGTCGGACACCGTGACCGTGGAGTTCCAGTTGCCGACCGGCTGGTGCAGCACGAAGCCGCGGTCGCGCTGGACCGGCCCGCCGTAGTAGACCGGCTCGCGCGCCTGGTCGGAGGTCTCGAGGCTCAGTTCGATGCGCTCGAACAACGTCCCCAGGTCGATGTCGGTCGGACGGTTGATGACCAGGCCGAGCGCGCCCTTGGCGCTATGCTCCGCGACGAAGATCACGGTGCCGCCGAAATTCGGATCGGCCATGTCGGGCATGGCGATCAGGAAGTGATTGCCGAGGTTGGTGGCTTGTTCGGGGACCATGGATCGATTGTACGGGCCCCGCCGCGGCAGGCACAATCGCCGGCCGTCGCGGCGCACCGGCCTGTCGGTGGTGAAAGCGGCCGCAGCGCCGACCTACCGGTACATCGCCTCGATCTCGTCGGCGTAGGCCCGATAGATGCTCGCCCGGCGCACCTTCATCGTGGCGGTCACCTCGCCGTCGTCGTGGTCGAGCTCCTTGGTCAGCAGGTGGAAACGCCGGATCTGCGAGACCTGGGCGAGCTGCGCATTGCCGCGCGCGATCTCCGCCTCGATCAGCTCGCGCACCTGCGGCGCCTCGACCAGCGAACGGAAGTGCGTGAACGGAATGCGCCTCGATTCGGCCCACTTGCCGACCGTTTCGTAGTCGATCTGAACCAGCGCGGAGACGAACTTGCGCCCTTCGGCGACGACGATGCATTCCTTGATGAAGGGGCTGGCCTTCATCGTGTTCTCGATCTCCGACGGCGTCAGGTTCTTGCCGCCGGCCGTGATCATGATGTCCTTGAGCCGGTCGACGATGCGAAGCTGGCCGCCCTCCTCGCGCACGACGTCGCCGGTATGCAGCCAGCCATCGCGCACGGTCGCCGCCGTGGCCTCCGGGCTCTTGTAGTAGCCGGCGAACACCATGCCGCCGCGCACCACCAGTTCGCCGCTGTCCGGGTCGATCCGGTGCTCGACGCCGAGCACCGGTTCGCCGACGGTGCCCAGGCGCACGCCGTCGAGGCGCTGGCCGGTGATCATGCCGGTCGATTCGGTCAGCCCGTAGACCTCGACCAGCGGCACGCCGATCGTGCGAAAGAACGCCACGATCGGCGGCGGGATCGACGCGGCCCCGGTCAGCGCAACGCGCGTGCGGCGCAGGCCGATGAAGTTCTGCAGGGCGCGGAACATCAGCAGCCAGCCCAGGCCGAAACGCAGCCGCTCGCCGATGCTGCGCTGGGCCGGCGCCTTCTCGGCGAACGGCGCGCAGGCGGCCACCAGGCGTTCGAAGAGCCGGTGCCGCAGGCCGCCGGTTTCCTGCATCCGGATGTGGATCGCCGCGTGCAGCTTCTCCCAGATCCGCGGCACGCCGAGGAACATCGTCGGTGCGACCTCTCGGAGGTCTTCCTGCACGGTGCGGATCGACTCGCCGAAGTTGACCTGCGAGCTCAGGTACAGCGGCACGAAGGTCGTCAGCATCTGCTCGGCCACGTGGCACAGCGGCAGATACGACAGGTGCGTCGAACCGGCGTCGAGGCGCAGGCGATCGACGATCCCGGGCACGACCGCACGGATGTTCGCGTAGCTGATCATCGCGCCCTTGGGCTTGCCGGTGGAGCCTGAGGTATAGATCATCAGCGCGATCTGCTCGGGCGTCTGCGCGGCGAGCGTCTCGTCGACGAGGCCCGGGTTGGCGCGGCGGTGCTCGCGACCGAGCGCCTCGAGTTGCTCGAACGAGACGACCCGCTCGCCGTGCGCGGCGATCGTCTCGCGCAACCCCTTTTGCTCGACGACGACGATCCGGCGCAGCCGCGGCAACTGGTCGAGCGCTTCGAGCACCTTGTCGCTCTGCTCCTGGTCCTCGCAGACGACGACCTCGACGTCGGCGTGCGCGAGCACGTAGGCGACCTCGCTGCTCGGACTGGTCGGGTAGACGCCGACCGTCACGCCGCCGACGAGCCCGGTGCCCATCTGAGCGAGCACCCATTCGAGGCGGTTCTCGGACAGCACGCCGACGTGGCCGCCGGCCGACAGGCCGATCGCGCGCAGCCCATGACCGACGTCGGCAGCGCGCTCGTAGTACTCGCGCCAGCCGATCGGCGTCCAGATCCCGAAGTCCTTCTGGCGGATCGCGATCGCGTCGGGCGTGCGCTGCGCACGCTCGCGCAGCATCTGCGCCATCGTCAGGTCGGGCAGCGCGACGGTGCTCACGACAGCCAGCGCTTTCGGCGCTTGTAGTGCTTGAGTCCGCGAAAGCCCTTCGATTCGCCGGCCCCGCCGGTACCGAGATAGAACTCGCGGACGTCGGGATCGGCGGCCAGCCGCTCGGCGCTGCCGTCGATGACGATCTTGCCCATTTCCATGATGTAGCCGTAGTGCGCGACGGCCAGCGCGACCGAAGCGTTCTGCTCGACGAGCAGCATCGACACGCCCTGCTCGGTATTGATCCGGGCAATGATCGAGAAGATGTCCTCGACCAGCATCGGCGACAGGCCCAGCGACGGCTCGTCGAGCAGGATCAGCTTGGGCTGGGCGACCAGCGCGCGCCCGATCGCCAGCATCTGCTGCTCGCCGCCCGACAGGTAGCCGGCGATGCCCTTGCGCCGCTCGTGCAGGCGCGGGAAGTATTCGTAGACGAGATCGAAACTCGCGTGCGCCGGCCGCCGCGCGCGGGAGTCGCCGCCGCCGCGCGACCCGGTCGTCGCGTAGGTCGCCGCGACCAGGTTTTCCTCGACGCTGAGGTCCTGGAAGATCCGCCGCCCCTCCATCACGTGAAACAGCCCCGAGCGCACCAGTTCGTGCGGCGCCTGCCGCCGCGTGTCCTGGCCGTCGAAGCTGACGGTACCGCGCGTCATCTCGCCGTCTTCGAGCGCCAGCAGGTTCGACACCGCCTTCAGCGTCGTCGACTTGCCGGCGCCGTTGGAGCCGAGCAGCGCAACGATGCTGCCGCGCGGCACCCGCAGCGACAGGCCGCGCAGCACCTGCACGGCCCGGTTGTAGATGACCTCGATGTTGTTGATCTCGAGGACGGCGTCGTCGTTCACGCAAGCGTCTCCGGCAATGTGCGCGCCGGGCTCCGTCGAAACCGGCGCGCGCGACCGCTTCAGGGCTTCAGTCGAGGACGATCCAGTCGGACGCCGGCATCATCTTCTGCTGCTTCAGGTCGGCCCGGTAGATGCGCCCGACCGGGATCGAGTTGCCCTTGATCGTGATCGGCACGCCGATGATGCCGCCGGTGTCGAAGTTTTCGATCGAGTTCAGCGCGGCCTTCAGGTTGTCGCCGTTCAGCTCCTTGCCGGCGTCGAGCGTGCGCTTCGCGACTTCGGCGAACAGCATCGCGGTCAGGAAGCCCTGCGTGTACGCGGTGCTCTGGTACTCGGGCCGCATCTCGCGGATCTTTTCGAGCATCGGCGCCTTGCCCTCGGTGTCGTAGTAGTAGCGGAACGGCATCACGCCCATGAAGCCCTCGGCCGCCTCGCCCATCTTCATGACCATCGAGTGGTCCATCGTCCAGAAGGTCCCCATCCAGTGGCTCTTCATCCCCATCTTGCGTCCCTGGGTGATGAACTCGGGGATCGGCGCCAGCACGTAACCGTGGAAGATCGTGTAGTCGGGCGCGGCGCGGCGCAGCTTGATGACTTCGGTCGAGACGTCGACGCTGCCCGGCGGCGTCATGATCTCGCCGCTCACGTTCAGCCCGAGCGACTTCGCCAGCTCGCGGCTCTTCTCGATCGGGTCGCGACCGAACTCGGTGTCCGAGTAGACGAAGGCCACCTTCGCGCCCGGCTTCTCCGTGGCGATGTAGCGCAGCAGGATGCCGAACATCTCGGTGTAGTCGGGCCCGACCAGGAACTGGTGCGGGAACTTCTTCGGATCGTTGATCTCCGAGGCGAACGAGGCGCCGGCCATCAGGATCGAGCCCATCCGCTCGAGCTCGGGATTGATCGTCTTGGCGAAGCCGGTCGAGTCGCCGTAGTACAGGTGGACCTTCTCCTGGCTCGTGATCTTCTTGAAGGCCGCGACCGACGCATCGACCTTGTAGCCGGTGTCTTCGGGCACGTAGCGCAGCTTGCGTCCGTGGATGCCGCCGGCATCGTTGACGATCTTCACGTAGTCCTGGATCCCGGCATGAATGCCGATGCCGGCGAAAGCGAACACGCCGGACATCGGGATCGAACCGCCGATCACGATGTCTTCGGCCTGGGCCTGTGCGGCACCGCCGGCCAGTGCCAGGCCGCCGGCGGCGATCATCGCGCCGAGCGTCGCGCGCCTTGTTTTCGAGATGCCCATGCTCTCCTCCTCGATGTGATCCGGCCCGATGCGCGGCAAGGCGATCTCAGGTCCGGAACGGGTACAGGTGAAAGAAACGACGAATGCGGCGCCAGATCTCGGCGAGCCCGTGCGGCTCGAAGATCAGGAAGCCGACGATCAGCGCACCGAAGACAATCGTGCGCACCGGCGACAACACGAGCGCAGCGTTGTCGAAAGGCAGCCAGCCGACGATGAGCTTCAGCAGCTCGGGCACCATCGTCATGAAGACCGCGCCGAGGATCCCGCCGAGGATCGTGCCCATGCCGCCGACGATGATCGCCGCCAGGAAGAAGATCGACATCAGCAGCGGAAAGCTCTCGGGCGTCACGACCCGGAAGAAGTAGGCCCACAACCCGCCGGCCACGCCGGCGTAGAACGAGGACAGGCCGAAGGACAGCAGCTTGTAGCGCAGCAGCGGAATGCCGAGCACCTCGGCCGAGATGTCGCGGTCGCGGATCGCGATGAACGCGCGTCCGATTCGCGTGCGGAACAGGTTGGCGGCCCCGGCGACCATCAGCACGGTCAGCGGCACGATCAGCCAGTAGATCCGGAACGACGTGTCGAGCGAGATCCCGAACAGGCGCGCCGGCGGCACGGACAAGCCGGCGGTCCCGCCGGTCACGGCGTCCCAGTTGGCGAAGACGAAGTGCGCGATGAACGATGCGGCGATCGTCGCGATCGCCAGGTACAGGCCCTTGACGCGCAGCGAAGGAATGCCGACGACGGCGCCGCCGGCCATCGCGACCGCACCGGCGGCCACGAGGTTCAGCAGCGCCGGCGAACCGTAGCGGGCTTCGAGCACGGCCACCGTATAGGCGCCCATTCCCATGAAGGCCGCCTGCCCGAGGCTGACCAGCCCCGTGTAGCCGGTCAGGATGTTCAGCCCGGTGGCGCTGGCGACGTGGATCGCGACCAGGCAGGCCAGATACAGCCAGTACTCGTTGGCGAAGAACGGAAACGCTGCCAGCAGCAGTCCGAGCGCGACGAGCCAGGTCCACTGGGTGCGCGTGTCGAACAGCGCCTGGTCGGCGGCGTAGGTCTGCGGTGCGGTGCCTATGCGCATCAGAGCCGCTCGATCTCGTGGGTGCCGAAAAGCCCGTAAGGCCGGACCATCAGGATCGCCACCAGCAGGATGAATGTCGCGAGAAGCTTGTATTCGCCGCCGAGGTAGGCGCCGGCCCAGGCTTCGACGAGCCCGACGAACAGCCCGCCGACCAGCGCGCCGAGCACGCTGTCGAGCCCGCCGAAGATGACGACGACCAGTACCGACAGCCCGAAGATTCCCATCGTCGACGAGATGCCCCCGATCGCGCCGACGACGATGCCGGCCACCGCAGCCAGCGCGCCGGCGAAGGTCCACGACAGCGAGAACACGCGCGGCACGTTGATGCCCATCGAATAGGCGGCGGCCTGGTCGGATGCGGTCGCGCGAAGCGCGACGCCGCCGCGCCAGAAGCGGAAGATCAGCAGCACCGCCGCGACCAGCAGCGCGGCCACCAGGAACCCGTAGAACACCTTCGGTGCGATGAAGGCTTCGCCGATCATCACCGGCTCCTGCGGCATGAACTCGGGCAGCCGCTGCGGATTCGCCGTCCAGACCAGTTCGACGAAACCGACGAGGATCGACGCGAGCCCGACGGTGACCATGAACACCGAGATCGGCGATTCGCCGAGCATCGGCCGGATCATCGTGCGCTCGACGACTGCGCCGAGCAGGCCGCCGGCCAGCAAGGCGACGACGATCGCCAGCCAGATCGGCAGCGCCATGCCGGCGGCGAACGCGAAGAACACGTACGCGCCGATCATCAGCATCTCGCCGATCGCCAGGTTGACGACGCGCGTGGCCTTGTAGATCAGCACGAAGCACAGGCCGGTCAGCGCGTACAGCCCGCCGGTCCCGATCCCGGCCAGCGAAATCTCCAGCAGGAACAACCAGTCGAAGTTCATGTCGCGGCCGCCGTGCTCATGTCGCTGCCGCCTTCCCGGGGGGCGTCGACGCCGGGGCCGTCGTGGCCGGGGCCTTCGATGCGCCCTGCGCCGACGCGGCAGCGATCGCACCGTTCGCCGCGGCGTCGTCGGCGGGTCCGTCGTCGGTGTCCGCGGCGACTGCAGGTGCGTTCCCGCCGCGCGCGCCGCGCAGGCGCCTGCGCAGGTCCTCGTGGTCGCCCGAGCCGAGGTAGGCGCGGATGACTTCGGGGTCGCGCTGCACCTGCTCCGGTGTGCCATCGGCGATGACCTGGCCGAAGTTCAGCACGACGACGTGATCCGACAGGTCCATGACCATCCCCATGTCGTGCTCGACCATCAACACCGTGACGCCCCATTCGGCGCGCAGCTCGAGGATGAAGCGCGCCATGTCCTCGGTTTCCTCCCGGTTCATGCCCGCGACCGGTTCGTCGAGCATCAGGACCTTCGGCTGCATCGCCAGCGCACGCGCCATCTCGACGCGCTTCTGCAAGCCATAGGGGAGCGCGGCGACCGGCGCGTGCCGGATGTGGTCGATCTCGAGAAAGTCGATGATCCGGCGCTCGATCTCGGCGCGCAGCGCGATCTCCTCGCTCCGCGCCCGGCCGAAGTAGAGCAGCGCATCGAAGACGTTCGTGCGCAGGTGCGCATGGCGGCCCAGCTTGATGTTGTCGAGCACCGACATGCCGCGGAACAGCGCGATGTTCTGGAAGCTGCGCGCCAGTCCGAGCGCCGCACGCCGAGGCGCCGGCAGCCGCGTGATGTCGCGCCCCTCGAAGCGGATCGCGCCCGCGCTCGGCCGGTAGAAGCCGGAGATCGTATTGAACAGCGATGTCTTGCCGGCGCCGTTCGGGCCGATCACCGAGGTGATCATGCCGGGCGCGACCTCGAAACCGACGCCGCTGAGCGCACGCACTCCGCCGAAGGCAAGCGATACCTGGTCGATCTCCAGCAGGGGCCCGGGGGGCGGCCTCGTCTCCATCCTTGTACTCGTGTCGTTCGCTTGGACGCCGGCGTGTGCCGGGTCGCGGCGAATTTGTACCATAACCTCACGCGGCACCGAGCGGCCTCGAATTGTTCACGGGCCGACCGGGGCTTCGAGCCGGCGAGTTGCCGACTGCGCTTCGCGCGGGCCCGGCGTCGGCCCCGCTTCGCGGGGTCGGGCTGCGCCCGCCCGCTCCGACCTCGGATTCTCGCACCCGCCTCGCAGGCGCTTCGCGCCGGCGAGCCGGTCCCGCGAGAATCCTTTCGGTCGCTCGCGGCTCGACACAGGGCCCGCGCGAAGCGCAGTCGGCAACTCGCCTCATGGCGTGGGCAGCCGGGGTTCGGTGCGCTCGTGGTCGAGGACCGGCTGCTTGCCAGTGACGCGGCTCGCCGCTCGGTTTTCGGCGGTCGGTTTTCGAAGGTCGGCTTTGGGCGTCCGAGCGTTCGGCTCTCGACGCTCGACGCTTGGAGTCTAGAGCTCAACGTCCAGCGCTCGGCACTCGGCACTCGGCACTTAGCGACCAGCGACCAGCGACCAGCGTCCGCAAGACAGCGCTCGTCGACGAGGCCTATCGCCGGGCAGCGACTGCGGTCTCGCGCTTCGACTCGCACCGGCGGTGCGGCCGGAGTCGCCTGCCGCGCTGTGTGGCGTGCCGCGAGCGACCGAAAGCAAATTCGCGGGACCCGCTCGTCGGCGCAAAGCGCCTACGAGGCGGGTGCGAATTTGCGAGGTCGAAGCGGGCGGGCGAAGCCCGACCCCCGCGCAGCGGGGGCCGCCGCCCAGCGCGGCAGGCGACTCCGGCAGCCCCGTCGGTGCGCAACCTCACAGAAGCGAGAGATCGCGCTCCGAACCCGGCGATCGATGCGAGCGATCAGCTTGCCGCCGTGGTCCGCTCCCGCGTGAACGCCGCCACATGCTGCAGCAACTCGTCGTCGCGGTACGGCTTGCCGAGGAACACGTCGACGCCGAGCGACATCGCATAGTTGCGATGCTTGTCCGCCGTGCGCGACGTAATCATCAAGACCGGAATGTCGCGATAACGCTCGTCGCCGCGCAGGTTGCGCGTCAGGTCGAAGCCGTCCATCCGCGGCATCTCGATGTCGACCAGCATCAGGTCCGGGCGCCGGTCCTGCAACTGGCGCAGCGCATCGACGCCGTCCTTGGCGAGCATCACGTCGTAGCCCTCGCGTGCGAGCAGGCGCTGCGTGACCTTGCGCACGGTCAGCGAGTCGTCGACGACCATGACCGTCGGCGGCACGTCGGCCAGCGCGGCGATCGTGTCCGACGGCGTGCCGCGCGCGAGCCCGTCGTCACCGAACATCGCCTGCGCGAGCCGCACCGCGTTCAGGATCAGCACGATCTCGCCGTTGCCGAGCACGGTCGCGCCACCGACCCCGGGCACGCGCGCCACCTGCGGCCCGACGTTCTTGACGACGACCTCCTGCGTGGGACTCACCGAGTCGGCATGCACGGCGATCCGCTGGTTGCCCGAACGGATCACGACGACCGGCGAGCGGTGCTGCGCGATCGGCTTCGCCTCCTGCAGCCCGACGATCGTGCCGAGGAACCGGATCGGAAGTTCGCTGCCCTGCCAGACGACCCTGCCGTGCGTATAGGCCTCCGCGAGCTGCGGCGGCTTCAGCTGCAGCACCTGTTCGACGCTCGAGGCCGGAATTGCATAGCGCTGCGAACCGGCGCTCACGAGGACCACCTGCGCGATCGCCAGCGTCAGAGGCAGGTGCACGGTGAAGCGTGTGCCGCCGCCCGGCGTCCAGTCGGTATCGATGCGCCCGCCGAGCGCTTCGACCTCGGCGCGAACGACGTCGAGCCCGACGCCGCGTCCGCTGATTTCGTCGATCGACTCGGCCGTGCTGAAGCCCGGCATGAAGATCAGCGCGGCGGCGTCGCGATCGGAGACGTCGGCATCGCCGGCGACCAGGCCGTTGCGGCGCCCCCGGGCGACGATTCGCGCGGTATCCAGGCCCGCGCCGTCGTCGGCGAAGACCAGCACGACCTCGTTGCCTTCCTGGCGGACCTCGAGGCGGATCTCGCCGGCCTCGGCCTTGCCCGCGGCCGAGCGCGCAGCGGGCGGCTCGATGCCGTGCGCGACGGCATTGCGCAGCAGATGCTCGATCGGTGCGGCCATCCGTTCGAGCACGCCGCGGTCGACCTCGACCGAAGTGCCGCGCATGTCCATGCTGACCCGCTTGCCGAGCTCCTTGGCGGCCTGCCGGACGACGCGATAGAGCCGATCGGAGATCGTTCCGAACTGCACCATCCGCATCCGCATCAGGTTCTGCTGCAGCTCGCGCAGCACCTGGCCCTGCCGGATCATGTCCTGCGCCGCACCGTCGAGGCTGCGCATCGCGTTCTGCTGCACGGTGGCCACGTCGTTGACCGACTCGGCCAGCATCCGGGTGAGTTCCTGGAAGCGCGTGTAGCGATCGAACTCCAGCGGATCGAAATCCGCCTCGTTGTCGCGCTGATGGGCGATGCGCGCCTGGACCTGCGTCTCGGACTGGATCTCGATCTCGCGCAACTGCGTGCGCAGCCGCCCGACGTTCTCGGTCAGTTCCTGCAGCGCCTGTCGCAGCTGCGACAGCTCGTTGTCGAGGCGCGAACGCGCAATCGAGACCTCGCCCGATTCGTTGACGACCCTTTCGAGCAGGTCGGCCCGCACGCGCACCAGCGACGAACCGGCGGACACCGGCGCGACTGGCGAGGTGCCGGCGACGCCGGTTCCGTCCGCGGCGGTGACTGCGCCTGCTCGCGCCGCCTCGCCGCCCGCGTGGTCCGGATGCAAGGCCGCGAGCTGCGTCGCCGCGATGCCGACGGGCGCGTTCGCCCGGCCTGCCTCGCTTGCCGACGCTTCGTGCGCCGGGGATCCGTCTGCTTCAGCGGCCGGCGATGCAGCCGGTCCAGGCATCTGCGATGCATCGGCCGACGGCGCTCGAAATGCGCCGGTTCCGGCTGGCTGCGATGCAGGATCGAAGCTTGCGCCTGCGGTGGCGCCTCCGCGATCGACATCGCGCGACTCGCCGGAAAGCAGCGCATCGCCCGCTTCGAACGCATGGGCACGCGCATCGTCGGTGTCGAGCGGCGCGGCATTCGACCGCGCCGACGCCGCCTCCCGGGCTTGCGGGTCGCGGATCGCTTCGAACATCTCGACGACGTCGTCGTGATCGGAAATCAGCTCCTCGATCAGCGTCGCCGGCACCACGCTCAGGCCGCTGGTCGCTTCGACCCGGGTTTCCATCTCGTGAACGCGCTGGCCCAGGACCATCGCACCGGCCATCCGTGCGCTGCCCTTGACCGTGTGCAACTGGCGCATCACGAGCTGCTGCAGCGCGCGGTCGCCCGGGCGCGCGTGCCAGCCGCGCAGGTTCTCGCCGATCTGCGGCAGGATGTCGGTCGCCTCTTCGAGGAACAGCGGCAACAGGTCGGCATCGAGCTCGCCGGTTTCGACGACGGGCGCCCGGCGGGCGCGCTGGGTGTCCCAGCGAGCGGCCAGCTGCGTCGCCACCGCAAGCACGCCCGGTTCGTCCTGCGGCATCGTGCCATCGGCGAAGCGGCGCAGCATCCCGCCCAGGCAATCGATGCCGTCGGCGTAGTCCTTCAGGTCCTGAGGCGAGACGCCGCGCCCGCTGACGCGCTGGCGCAGCAGGAAGGCTTCGAGTTGCTCGGCGATCGTCTGCACGGCGAACAGCGACACCACCGCCGAACTGCCTTTCAGCGAATGCATCGCCCGCTGCGCCACCTCGGTTGCGCCGCGCTCGGGCGTCGCGGTCCAGGCCTCGAAATCGCCGCGCAGCGTCGCGAGCAACTGGTCCGATTCGGCGACGAAGATGTCGTAGAGCGGCCGGCTCAAGCGCAGGGCGCCGACCTCGACTTCGCCGGAAAGCTCGTTGTCTCGAGCGTCCTCACCGAGCAGCTGTTCGCTCGTCGCTTCGATCGGAGCCTCGATCGTGGCTTCGACCGATTCGTCGCTCGACGCTTCGATCGAGATCCCGAACGACGACTCGATCGAGTCTTCGGTCGTCGCCTCGATCGAGTCTTCGGCCGTCGCCGCAATCGGGCCTTCGGCCGAGGTCTCGAGCGACGCTACATCGGTGGTCGGCGCGGCTTCGCCGGTCGGCGAGTCGATATCGATCGACTCGAACGAAGCCTCGGCCGCGACATCGCCTGCCGAGGAACCGCCCTCGATTTCGGGATCGGCATCCGTTCGGACATCGTTCCGAACCCGAGCGTCGTCCGCTGCCCGGGCTTCGTCGATTGCAAGGGCGTCGTCGGGCTCCCTCGCTTCGTCGAATCCCGCGACGGCGGGGTCATCGGCGACACCGTCGTCGAATCCTGCTGCATTTTCCGGCAGGTCGCTGCCGTCCGCGTCCGACGCGACGTTCTGGAAGTCGAACGCTTCGTCGAGGGTCACCGGCGGCGCCGATCCGGGCGCCTCGCGGACAGCCGCGTCTGCCGCTTCGGGGGCCGGGGTCTCCTGCCCGACCTCGGCGACCGAGGCCCCCGCCGCGAGCAGCGTCGCCAGGGCGGACTCGGCGGCGCCGCCTTCGCGCACCGAGCGCGCGGCTGCGATGACCGGCTCCGGATCGATCGTGGTTTGCGCTCGCTCGCCGAACATCGCGATCCAGCCGCCGAAGCGAGCGGCCGCCAGCTCGATCAGGTCGAGCAAGCCCGGTTCGACCGAACGCGCCTCGGCGAGCCAGAGATTCAGCAGCTGCTCCATCGCCCAGGCCGCTTCGCCGAAGCGGTTCAGGCCGACCATGCGCCCCGAACCTTTCAGCGTATGGAAGCCGCGTCGGATCGCGGTCAGCGCATCCTTGTCGTCACAGGTATCGCGCAGCGACCCGACGGCCTGGGCGATCGCATCGAGCACCTCGGCGGCCTCGCCGAGGAAAATCTCCAGCAGTTCCGCGTCCGCAGCATCGTCCGCTGGTACCTCGGGCGAGGCGTTCGCAGGCGCCTGCGCTTGCGCAGACGTCGACCCCACGGACGGCGCGTCTCCGACGACCGCGGCAGGCGCTTCGCCCGATCGGCCGGCCTCCGTCGGCGCGGCCGCAAGCCCGGGCTCGACGGCGCTTCCCGTCTGGACGTCCGCGTCCGATCCGACCTCCGCATCCGATCCGACGCCAGGGTCCGGCTCGACAGCTCGGTCCGGCTCGACCGCTTCGCCGGCCAGATTCGGCGAACCGCGTCCCGGCGCAAGCAGGCCGTCGACGAAGAAGCCGAGCGCACCCAGCTTCGTCGCCAGCGCTTCGAGTTCGGCATGAGCAGGTTCGGACGAATTTCCGTTGTCGCTGGCAGCGGCCTCGGCCGCCGCCGCGAAGCTTGCGACGCGCTCGGCCAGCTCGATCGCGTCGTCGCCGGCGCGGTGCTCGCCGATCATCCGCAGCGCACCGCCGACCTGGCGAAGCTGCAAGGCGGCGGCCGGCAGGCCGTCGCACTGCGACGCATCGCGAAAATAGATGTCGAGCACCTGTTCGATCGACTGCAGCGTCGTGCGCGTCTCGGCGACGAAGGCGGCAAGCGTCGAACGCTCCTGGGCCGCATGGCCCAACGCAAGGAGCCAGTCCGGGACCGGGCCGAGCTCGCCCTCTCCGGCGGCGGCGCCATGCAGGCGTTGCGCCAGCTCTCCGACGCGAGCGTCCAGCTCGCCGGCGCGCTCGAGTCCGCGCTCGAACATCTGCTCGACGAACAGCAGCGCGGTCGCCGCCTCGAGCCCGAGCGTGTCGTCGGTTTCCCGCTGCGGCGAAGCGACTGCATGCGCGAGTTCGAGCATGGCGCCACCGAAGTCGCGCAGGCCGTCGAACGGCAGCGACGCGGCCGCGTCGACGAATGCCTGGCTCGCCTGCAGCCGCTCCGACGCCGCGGCCGGACCGCCGGCCAGGACGGCCCATGCTTTCCTGAGCCGGGCAAGCGCCTCGCGCGCGGCATCGCGTACCGTTGCGTCGATCAAGCCGTAGCGCGGCGTTTCGTAGTCGTCGGGGATCGCGTCGGCAAGACCCCAGGCTTCGCACAGCGATCTCACCAGCGGCGAACCGCCGCGCGCGCCGGCAAGGACGAACAAGGTCTCGGACAGCAGGCGCTCGGCGACCGGGGCGCCGTCGGCCTGCGTGTGCCGGATCTGCAGGTTGATCCGCGCGAGCAGACGCTTGCCGTTGACGTCGAGCGACAGCGCGCCGTCGCGCCAGGCTTCGAAGCAGGCCAGCGCAG
>JAAZBL010000228.1 GCA_012513825.1 Limnobacter sp.
ATGCCGTCTCCGCACTGGCCGGGACACGGCGTGGTCATCGCGTTCTCGACCCGGCCAGGGAGCATGCATTGGAAGCCCTGCTGATCTCCACCGGTATCGTCGCGCTGGCCGAAATCGGCGACAAGACGCAGTTGCTGGCCTTCATCCTCGCCGCGAAGTTCCGCAAGCCGCTACCCATAGCGTTCGGCATCCTCGTTGCCACGCTGGCGAACCACAGCTTCGCCGGCGCGATCGGCTCGTGGCTCACGACGGTTCTGGGCGCAGAAACGCTGCGCTGGACGCTGGGCCTGGGCTTTCTCGCGATGGCCGCCTGGACGCTGGTTCCCGACAAGTTCGACGAGGGCGACGCCAGGCTTGCGGGTTTCGGCGTGTTCGCGACGACGCTGATCGCGTTCTTCCTGGCCGAGATGGGCGACAAGACGCAGATCGCGACGATCGCGCTCGCCGCGCAGTACCAGGACTTCGTTCTCGTCGTCGCCGGCACCACGCTCGGCATGATGGTCGCGAACGTTCCGGCCGCACTGCTGGGCGACCGCATCGCGCACCGGATGCCGGTGCGAGTGGTTCACTGTATCGCGGCGGGAATCTTCGCGGCGCTCGGCGTCGCGACGCTGCTGGGGGCGGGCGAGCGCTGGGGGTTCTGAATCCAGGGCCCGAGGTTCAGGACCTCCCAGCCTCTTAGAGCTCTACCTCTCCCTGAATGACGTTCACCACGTTCCCGCCTACCCAGACTTCGCCTCCATCCTTGCGCAGATGGACCCGACCGGCTCGCTGCAGGGCCGTGCCTTGCGCTGCGACATAGGCCGCCCCCGTGACCAGGCCCGCGGCGAAGAGCCACTGCGCTAGGCTCGCGTTGAGGCTGCCGGTGACCGGGTCCTCGTATCCGCCGTCGCCGATGAAGGCGCGTACCTCGAAGGCCGCATCGTGACCGGCTTCGTGCGGACCGACCACGCCGAGCTTGAGCGGATCCAGCGCGGTCCAGTCGGGCTTCAGCGACAGCACCTGCCGTGCCGACCCGAGCATCACCGCGCACCAGCCCGGGCCATTGTCGACCCACTGGTGCTGCACGATGTCCGATGGCTGCAGCGCCAGCGCCCTGGCGATCTTCGCCAGCACGTCGGGTTCGAGCGCGCCCGAACGGCGCAAAGGCGGCGCGGCGAACTCGAGGCGCGGGCCGTCGCGACGCACCCGGACGAGGCCCACGCCGCATTGCTGGACGACGACGTCCGGCCTGCGGGGCGTTCCGCCCGCCGCCAGCCAGGCGTGACACGCGCCGAGCGTCGGGTGCCCGGCGAAGGGAAGCTCGCCACCGGGCGTGAAGATGCGTACGCAGTAGTCCGCGCCGGGATCCGTCGGCGGCAGCAGGAACACCGTCTCCGACAGGTTGGTCCAGCGAGCGAGCGCCGCCAACCGCGCTTCGCTCAGCCCCTCGGCCGCGTGCACCACCGCGAGCGGATTGCCGCCCAGCGCGTCGGCCGAGAAGACGTCGACCTGCGAGAACCGATGCCTGGACATCTGCTTCAGACTCCGAGCGGCGGACGCCGCTTGTGCCAGTCGGTCGCCGCCTCGTAGGCCGCCGCGGCCCTGAGGCACAGGTCCTCCCTGAAGTTCGGCGCCACCAGTTGCAGCGCGATCGGCAGCCCGTCGTCGCTGAAACCGCATGGCAGCACGATCGCCGGTTGCTGCGTCAGGTTGAACGGATAGGAGAACGGCGTCCACCAGGTCCAGTCGTTGGCCATGCCGACCTCGACGCCGGCCGGCGGCTCCGGCATCACCCGCCCGACCTCGAAGGGCAGCACCGCGGTCGCCGGGGTCAGCAGCAGGTCGTAGTCCTGCGCGAACCGGCCCATCGCCATCGCGACCTGGCCGCGTTCGGCCTGCGCGTCGAGCCAGTCGGTGATCGTGTAGCGCGACGCATAGTCGACGACCTCGCGCAGCCCCGGGTCGAGCTGCGCGAACTTGTCTTCGGGCAGCCGGTGCAGCAGGTGACGGGCCGAGCTGAACCAGTGCACGCGGAACGCATGAGAACAATCGGCGAAACCGGGGTCGGCATCGTCGACGGTCGCGCCGAGTTCGGCGAAGCGTTTCGCGGCCGCCTCGAGCGCCCTTTCGATCCGCGGATCGACCCACTTGACGTAACCGAGCCGCGGGCTGAAGCCGATGCGCAGTCCGCTTGCGCCTTCGTGCCGGCCCGCGGCGGCGACCGCGCTCCATTCGCGCGTCTCGGGCGGCAGCGCGGTCCAGTCGCGCGAGTCGGGACGCGCGATCACTTCGAGCAGCCGCGCGCAGTCGGCGACCGTGCGCGTCTGCGAGCCGATGTGCGCGACGTTGCCCATCGGCGACAGCGGCCAGGCCGGCACGCGTCCGTAATGCGCCTTCAGGCCGACGGTGCCGGTGAACGCGGCCGGAATCCGGATCGAGCCGCCGCCGTCGGTGCCGAGCGCGAAGGGTCCGAGGCCGGCGGCGACGGCCGCGACCGCGCCGCCGGAAGAACCGCCGGGCGTCGTGTCGGTCCGCCAGGGATTGCGGGTGATGCCGGTCAGCGGCGAGTCGGTGCTGCCGCGCCAGCCGAATTC
>JAAZBL010000229.1 GCA_012513825.1 Limnobacter sp.
CGGTGCGGCGGCTTCAGCGCGCGCTTCGCGTATGGAGCCTGGTCATCGCCGCCTCGAACTCGCCGGCCACGAGTTCGGGCAGGCATTCGAGTGCGCGATCGATCTGCTCGCCGATGGCTTGCGCGTCTTCGCGGCTCGGCCGGTGCAGCACGAAGTCGACGACCGGCTGGTTCAGCTGCAGCGTGCGCGGGTGACCGATGCCCAGGCGCAGCCGCCAGAAGTTCGGACCGCCGAAGCGGGCCGCGATGTCCTTCAGCCCGTTGTGGCCGGCCGTGCCGCCCCCCTTCTTGAGCTTGGCCTGCCCGGGCAACAGGTCGAGTTCGTCGTGCGCGACGAGCACTTCGTCGGGCGTGATCCGGTAGAAGTTCGCCAGCGCGGCGACGGCCTGGCCGGAACGGTTCATCCAGGTCGTCGGCTTGAGCAGCCAGACCTGCTGGCCGGCGATCCGTGCCCGGGCGATCTCGCCGAAGAACTTCGATTCGCGCGCGAAACTGGCGCCGTGCGCGCGCGCCACGGCGTCGACGAACCAGTAGCCGGCGTTGTGCCGGTCGGTTTCGTGTTCGGGGCCCGGGTTGCCGAGGCCGACGATCAGCCGGATGCCGTTCATGAGCGCTGCATGCCGTTTCAGGGTTCCTGTTCGCGATCCGGCGACATTATCGGCGCTTCGAACTTGTAGCCGACGCCGTAGACCGAGTGGATCAACTCGCGTTCGGGGGCGACGTCGGCGATCTTGCGCCGCAGCTTCTTGATGTGGCTGTCGACCGTGCGGTCGGCGACGATCCTTTCGTCGCGATACATCGCGTCCATCAGCTTGTCGCGCGAGAAGATCCGCCCGGGCTGGCTGCTCAGCACGCGCAGCAACTGGAATTCGACGGCGGTCAGCGCCAGATCGCGACCGTCGAGCGTCGCGCGCCAGCCGGCTTCGTCGAGGACGAGCCCGGCCGCGGCCGCTTCCGACGAGGCCGCGTCTTCGCGAACCGGCCGCTCGCGTGTGCGGCGCAGCACGGCCTTGACCCGGGCCACGACCTCGCGCGGGCTGAACGGCT
The DNA here is from genome assembly GCA_012513825.1 of Limnobacter sp. Taxonomy (GTDB): domain Bacteria; phylum Pseudomonadota; class Gammaproteobacteria; order Burkholderiales; family Burkholderiaceae_E; genus Zeimonas. The sequence continues at coordinate 1,047 of JAAZBL010000229.1, forward strand.
TGCAGATGTAGTCGTCGGCGCCGAGTTCGAGCCCGAGCAGGCGGTCGATCTCGTCGACGCGCGCGGTGACCATGACGATCGCCGCGTCGGAGAAGCTTTTCAGCGCCTTGCAGACTTCGAGACCGCTCCTGCCGGGGAGCATCAGGTCGAGCAGCACGAGGTCGGCGCCATGGACACGCACCCAGTCTTCGACCTCGTCGCCGCGCGCGAGCCGGTGCGTGTCGAAGCCTTCCCTGAGCAGGTAGTCGCGCAGGATGTCGGCGATCTTGTCCTCGTCCTCGACGATCAGGATTCGTTCAGCCATTGCTTCCTCCAGCCAGCCGCGGCAGTTCGATGGTCCAGCGCAACCCGCCCAGCGGGCTGGCCGACGCGCGCATCGATCCCTCGTGAGCCGTGACGATCGCGTCGGCGATCGCCAAGCCCAGGCCCGAACCGCCGCCGGCGCGCGAGCGCGAGCCGTCGACGCGAAACAGCCGGTCCGACAGCCGCGGCAGGTCGTCAGCGGCGACGCCGGGCGCCGAATCTTCCCACGTCACGACGACGCGTTCGCCCTGCGCGGCCAGCGCGACGCGCAGCCGGCCCGGCGCGTCGGTGTAGCGCAGCGTGTTCTGCAGCAGGTTCGCGAATACCTGCGTGAGCCGCGCGTCGTCGCCCGACACGATCGCAGCCGGCGGCAGCTCGGCCTCCAGGGCCAGGCCGCGTTCGGCGAGCAGCGCACGTCTGGCCTGCAGCGTATCGCCGATCAGTTCGCCGAGATCGAGCGGTTCGAGGCGGTAGTCGAGCGCGCCGAGGTCCGACATCGACAGCAGGCGCAGGTCCTCGACCAGGCGCGTGAGCTGGCCGACCTCCTGTGCCAGCGAGGCGAGGCTTTCCGGGTCGAGCGGCCGGATGCCGTCCTGCAAGGCTTCGATCTCGGCGCGCAGCGAGGCCAGCGGCGTGCGCAGCTCGTGCGCGATGTCGGCGATCCATTGCTGGCGTGCGCGCCGCGCGGCCTCGAGCGAGTCGCCCAGGCGATTGAAGTCGGCCGCGAGCTCGGCCAGCTCGTCGTGTCCGTCGACCTGCACCCGCGCACCGTAGTCGCCGCGGATCAGCGCCGCGGCGCCGGCGCCGAGCTGGCGGATCCGGCGCGTGAGCGACCAGGCCAGCAGCGCACCGACGAGCAGGCCGGCGACCACCATGCCGGCGCCGATCGCCGCGTAGCGGCGTTGCTGCTGCGCCGAGAACAGCCGCTCGAGCGACTCGACCATCTGCAGCCTCGGCACATAGCCCAGGTAGCCGACCGTGCTGCCGCCGACATCGATCGGACGCAGGATCGCCTCGCCGGCCATTTCCTCGCGCCCGACCAGCAAGCTGCGTTCGGCATCGAACAGCATCAGCCGCGGATCGATCGTCAGTAGCGGATCGGCGCGTGCGCGGTTCGCGGCTGCCGGCGGCTGGCTCGACGCTGGGGGCGCCTGCTGATCGGCACGGCCGTCCTGTTCGAGCGCGGCGCCCGGTTGCCGGGCCGGATCGTGATCGGCTGCGGCGCCGGGACGCACCCAGCCGAGCACTTCGCGCGTCAGGTCGAACCAGCGCCGGCGCTCCCCGGTGAATTCGCTCCAGTCGCCTTCGCGCTCGTAGTGCTCGGCGAGCTGGCCGATCAGCGGCGTCAGCCGGGCCTCGTCGGTGCGGTTCAGGTATTCGACGAAGCCGCGATCGAAAGCCTGGCCGATCACGACGAAGGCGACGACGGCAAGCAGCACGTTGGCGCCGGCGATCGCCGCGAACAGCTTCAGGTGGAGTCGGTCGAGTCGGTCGAGCATCGGCGCAGCGTAGCGGCAAATCGTGCACGCATCGTGGAACCGGCCGCGCTGCAGTCGGCGGGACGGAAGTCGATCGGCGACTGTCACATTTCCTGCACCTTTCGTTCGCAGTGCTTCGAAATTGCCGGGCCAGACTCGAATCCGTCGAAAAACCGGACCGGGAAACGAACGATGAAGCGCAGCATGACGATCGTGATCGCCGGCCTGCTGGCCGCCGCGGCCGCTGCCGGCGCCTGGCACTGGCACGGGGACAGGCAGGCGTCGCGCAATGCGGCCGCCCCCCTGCTCGCGCAGGCACAGCGCGGCGATGTCGAGGATCTCGTCTCGGCGACCGGTACCTTGCAGCCGCGCGACTACGTCGACGTCGGCGCGCAGGTGTCGGGGCAGCTCGAGAAGATCCACGTCGAGGTCGGCAGCGTCGTCGCCGAGGGCGACCTGCTCGCCGAGATCGATTCGACGCTCTATCGCGCGCGCGTCGACGCGACGCGCGCCTCGCTCGAGAACCAGCGTGCGCAGATGCTCGATCGCCAGGCGCAGCTCGATCTCGCGACGCTGAACTACAAGCGGCAGAAGAACCTGATGGCCGCCGAGGCCACGACGGCCGAGCAACTGCAGACCGCCGAAGCCACGCTGCGCTCGGCGAAGGCCCAGCTCGCGGCGCTGCAGGCGCAGATCCGCCAGAGCGAGTCGACGCTGCGCGCCGAAGAGGCGCAGCTGAACTACGCGAAGATCTACGCGCCGATGTCGGGCACCGTCGTCTCGATCACCGCGCGCCAGGGCCAGACGCTGAACACGAACCAGCAGGCACCGGTGATCCTGCAGATCGCCGACCTGTCGACGATGACGGTCCAGGCGCAGGTTTCGGAGGCCGACGTGAACCGGCTGCGCGCGGGCATGCCGGTCTGGTTCACGACGCTCGGCGGCCAGGACCGGCGCTGGCAGGGGACGTTGCGCAAGGTCGAGCCGACGCCGGTGGTGCAGAACAACGTCGTCCTTTACAACGCGCTGTTCGACGTGCCGAACCCGAACCGGGCGCTGATGCCGCAGATGACCGCCCAGGTCTTCTTCGTCGTCGCTTCGGCTCGCGACACGCTGACGGTGCCGGTGGCGGCCCTGTCCGGGCTGGGCCGGCGTCCCCAGGCCGA
>JAAZBL010000230.1 GCA_012513825.1 Limnobacter sp.
GCGACGAACCAGGGTTCGCCGCTGCCCTCGCGCTGCCCGCCGATGCCGATTCCCTTGCGCTGGCCCAGCGTGTAGAACGACAAGCCGACGTGCTCGCCGATCCGGCGGCCGTCCTCGGTCACGATCGGGCCGGGCTTCGTCGGCAGGTAGCGGTTGAGGAACTCGCGAAACGGCCGCTCGCCGATGAAGCAGATCCCGGTCGAATCCTTTTTCGCGGCGTTCGGCAGGCCGACTCGCTGCGCGATCTCCCGCACCTCGCGCTTGTGCAGATGACCGACCGGAAACAGCGTTCGCGCGAGCTGCTCCTGCGTCAGCCGGTGCAGGAAGTAGCTCTGGTCCTTGCCCGGGTCGACGCCGCGCAGCAACTCGACGCGCGCCCCCGGCGCGCCGTCGGGCAGGACCCGGCCGTCGGCCGCCAGGCTGCGCACGCGCGCGTAATGCCCGGTCGCGATGTGCCGGGCCCCCATCGCCATCGCATGATCGAGGAAGGCCTTGAACTTGATCTCGGCGTTGCAAAGCACGTCGGGGTTCGGCGTGCGCCCGGCCGAATACTCGCGCAGGAATTCGGCGAACACGCGGTCCTTGTACTCGGCGGCGAAGTTGACCGCGTCGATGTCGACGCCGATCACGTCGGCAGCGCTGGCCGCGTCGATCCAGTCCTGGCGCGTCGAGCAGAACTCGTCGTCGTCGTCGTCCTCCCAGTTCTTCATGAACAGGCCGACGACCTCCCAGCCCTGCTCCTTCAGCAGCCAGGCCGCCACCGACGAATCGACGCCGCCGGACATCCCGACGACTACGCGTCCCTTGCTCATTGCGCGCCTCCCCACAGGCAGGACGGGTCGGTGCGGATCAGCTCGAGCGGGAACCGGCGCCCGGCCAGCCAGTCGTCGATGGTCCGCATGACCAGCGGGCTGCGGTGGCGGTCGCCTGCCGCGCGCAACTCGTCGGCGCTCAGCCAGGTCGTGCGGACGATTTCGCGGTCGAGCGCCCTGCCCGATTCCTCGGCCAGCAGCCGGCACGCGAAGGCGAAGCGCAGGAAGGTCACGTCGATGCCCTTGGCCGGACGCTCGAAACGCGTCATGTAGATGCCGACAAGCGCCTGCGGTTCGACCCGGCACGCGGTCTCCTCGAAGGCCTCGCGCACGACCGCCTGCAGCAGCGATTCGCCGGGCTCGAGATGGCCGGCCGGCTGGTTCAGGCGCAGCCCGTCGACGGTTTCCTCTTCGACGAGCAGGAAGCGGCCGTCGCGCTCGACGACCGCCGCGACGGTGGCGTTCGGTTTCCAGATCATGGGGGCGGACATGATATAAGGAACACCGGCGAACGGGACCAACAACCGTTCGAACAGTCAGAGAACCAACAATGCCCCGCTGGGGGCCCTCCAGGGGAGGATGCATGCGCATCGGCGTTCCCGCAGAAACTCGCGCCGGCGAAACCCGTGTCGCCGCGACGGCAGAGACCGTCAAGAAACTCGTCGCTTCCGGCCACCAGGTCGTCGTCGAAAGCGACGCCGGCCTGAGGGCCAGCCAGACCGACGACAGCTACGTCGCCGCCGGCGCCACGATCGGCAGCGCCGACGATGCACTGGGTGCGGAGATGGTCTTGAAGGTGCGCTCGCCGTCCGAGCAGGAGCTGGGCAGGATGCCGCGCGGGACGACGCTGATCGGCATGCTGAACCCGTTCGACCGCGAGGGGCTCGAGCGACTGGCCGCGGCCGGGCTCACGGCCTTCGCGCTCGAGGCCGCGCCGCGCACGACGCGCGCGCAGAGCATGGACGTCCTGTCGTCGCAAGCCAACATCGCCGGCTACAAGGCGGTGATGCTGGCCGCCAACGTCTACCAGCGCTTCATGCCGATGCTGATGACCGCCGCCGGCACCGTCAAGGCGGCCCGCGTCGTCATCCTGGGCGCCGGTGTCGCCGGGCTGCAGGCGATCGCCACGGCCAAGCGGCTCGGTGCGGTCATCGAGGCTTCCGACGTGCGGCCGGCGGTCAAGGAACAGGTCGAGTCGCTGGGCGCCAAGTTCATCGACGTACCCTTCGAGACCGACGAGGAACGCGAGATCGCGCAGGGCGTCGGCGGCTACGCGCGCCCGATGCCCGAGAGCTGGATGCTGCGCCAGGCCGCGCAGGTGGCCGCGCGCGTCAAGCAGGCCGACATCGTCATTACCACGGCCCTGATCCCGGGCCGCAAGGCGCCGGTGCTGGTCACCGAAGACATGGTCAAGACGATGAAGCCCGGATCGGTCATCCTCGACATGGCCGTCGAGCAGGGCGGCAACTGCCCGCTGTCCGAGCCCGGCCGCACCGTCGTCAAGCATGGCGTCACGCTGATCGGCGAGACCAACCTGCCGGCGATGGTCGCCGCAGACGCGTCGGCCCTGTATGCGCGCAACGTGCTCGACTTCCTGAAGCTGATCGTCACGAAGGAAGGCACGCTGAACGTCGACATGGAAGACGACATCGTCGCCGCCTGCCTGATGACGCGAGACGGCCAATTGCTGCGGCAATGACCGGCACGCCACTTCCCTGCGCATAGCAAGAAACAGAAGGTTCCCCGATGGAAGCGATCTCTCCAACCGTCATCAACCTGATCATCTTCGTGCTGGCCATCTACGTCGGCTACCACGTGGTCTGGAACGTCACGCCGGCGCTGCACACGCCGCTGATGGCCGTGACCAACGCGATCTCGGCGATCATCATCGTCGGCGCGATGCTCGCGGCCGCGCTGACCGAGTCGCCGCTGGGCAAGCTGATGGGCGTGCTGGCCGTGGCGCTGGCCGCGGTGAACGTCTTCGGCGGCTTCCTGGTCACGCGGCGCATGCTCGAGATGTTCCGCAAGAAGGAACCGAAACCGAAGGCCGAGGCGCCGCGCGCATGACGCGCAACGGCTTCATCCTGATGCTGCTCGTGACGGTGGGCGCGATCATTCTCGGCGACGCGATCGCCACGCGCTACACCGACGAGGGCATCGGACGAACGCTTCTGGTCGCCGCGATCGCCGCGGCGATCGTGTACCCCGCTGCATTGCTGGCCGTTCGTTACGGCC
>JAAZBL010000231.1 GCA_012513825.1 Limnobacter sp.
ACGGCCGCGGCATCCCGGTCGGCGCGCATCCCGAAGAGGGCGTGCCGGTCGTCGAGATCGTGTTCACGCGGCTGCATGCCGGCGGCAAGTTCGACAAGGCGGGCAGCGGCGCCTACAGCTTCTCCGGCGGGCTTCACGGCGTCGGCGTATCGGTCACCAACGCGCTGTCGAAGCGTCTCGAGGTTACCGTCTGGCGCGACGGCGCGGCGCACGAGATCGCGTTCGCCGGCGGATACGTGACGCAGCCGCTGAAAAGCCGGCCGATCGCGCGCGGCGAACGGCGCACCGGCACGCGGGTGCGCTGCTGGCCCGACCCGAAGTACTTCGACTCGGCGGCGATCCCGCATGGCGAACTGGTGCAGTTGTTGCGTTCGAAGGCGGTGCTTCTGCCCGGCGTCAAGGTCACGCTGATCGAAGAGAAGCCGGCGCGCCAGCAGACCTGGCAGTACGCCGAAGGCCTGCGCGGCTACCTGCTCGAGTCGCTGCAGACGCAGGCCGGCACCGAACCGCTGATCCCGCTGTTCGAAGGCGAGCGCTACGCGCCGGCCGGACACGAGAGCTTCGCCGAAGGCGAGGGGGCCCAGTGGGTCGTTGCCTGGACCGACGACGGGCCGCTGGTGCGCGAGTCCTACGTGAACCTGATCCCGACGCGTGCCGGCGGCACGCACGAAGCGGGGCTGCGCGAAGGGCTGTTCAACGCGGTCAGGAGTTTCGTCGAACTGCACGGCCTGCAGCCCAAGGGCGTCAAGCTGCTGCCCGAGGACGTGTTCGCGCGTGCGAGCTTCGTGCTGTCGGCGCGCGTGCTCGATCCGCAGTTCCAGGGCCAGATCAAGGAGCGGCTGAACTCGCGCGACGCGGTGCGCCTGGTCGCGCTGCTGACGCGCTCGCGGCTCGAGCTGTGGCTGAACGAGCACGTCGAGTACGGTCGCAAGCTCGCCGAGCTGGTGATCCGGCAGGCGCAGGCGCGCAGCCGCGCCGCGCAAAAGGTCGAGAAGAAGAAGAGCTCGGGCGTGGCCGTGCTGCCCGGCAAGCTGACCGACTGCGAATCGACCGACATCGCGCGCAACGAGATCTTCCTCGTCGAGGGCGATTCGGCCGGCGGCTCGGCCAAGATGGGCCGGGACAAGGAGTTCCAGGCGATCCTTCCGCTGCGCGGCAAGGTGCTCAATACCTGGGAGACCGAGCGCGACCGGCTGTTCGCGAACAACGAGATCCACGACATCGCGGTGGCGATCGGCGTCGATCCTCACGGGCCGAACGACGATCCGGACCTGTCCGGACTGCGCTACGGACGCATCTGCATCCTGTCCGACGCCGACGTCGACGGTGCGCACATCCAGGTGCTGCTGCTGACGCTGTTCTTCCGGCACTTTCCGAAACTGGTCGAGCGCGGCCACGTCTTCGTCGCGCGCCCGCCGCTGTTTCGCGTCGACGTGCCGGCGCTCGGAAAGCGGCCTCTGCGCAAGCTGTACTGCCTGGACGAAGGCGAGCTGCAGCACGTCGAGGACAAGCTGCGCAAGGACGGCGTGCGCGAGGGCAGCTGGACGATCTCCCGCTTCAAGGGCCTTGGCGAGATGAACGCCGAGCAGTTGTGGGAGACCACGATGAACCCCGACACGCGGCGACTGCTGCCGGTGCGGCTCGGCGAGTTCGATCGGGGGGCGACGACCGCGCGCTTCACGATGCTGATGGGCAAGGGCGAGGCGGCCGCGAGGCGCGCGTGGCTCGAAGAGCACGGCAACGAGGCCGAAGTAGACATCTGAACAACGATAGCGACCGATGCTCGAACAGGATGACCTTTTTGCGAACGACCCGTCCGACGACGAGTCGCTGACGCTCGCGCAGTACGCCGAACGCGCCTACCTCGACTACGCGGTCTCCGTCGTCAAGGGACGTGCGCTGCCCGATGTCTGCGACGGACAGAAGCCGGTGCAGCGGCGCATCCTGCATGCGATGAACGAGATGGGGCTGGGCCCGTCGGCCAAGCCGGTCAAATCGGCGCGCGTCGTCGGCGACGTGCTCGGGCGCTTCCACCCGCACGGCGACGTGGCCGCCTACGACGCCATGGTGCGGATGGCGCAGGACTTTACGCTGCGTTACCCGCTGATCGACGGGCAGGGCAACTTCGGTTCGCGCGACGGCGACGGCGCGGCGGCGATGCGTTACACCGAGGCGAGGCTGACCCGGCACGCGGAGCTGCTGCTGTCCGAGATCGACGAGGGCACCGTCGACTTCGTGCCGAACTACGACGGTTCGACGCAGGAGCCCCGGCTGCTGCCGGCGCGGCTTCCGTTCGTGCTGCTGAACGGCGCGTCGGGCATCGCCGTCGGCATGGCCACCGAGATCCCGCCGCACAACCTGCGTGAGGTCGCCGCCGCCTGCGTGGCGCTACTGAAGAACCCGAAGGCGACGCTCGACGAACTGCTTGCGCTGATGCCCGGCCCCGACTTCCCGGGCGGCGGACAGATCATTTCGTCGCCTTCGGACATCCGCGGCATCTACGAAAGCGGCCGCGGCTCGCTGAAAGTGCGCGCACGCTACCGCTTCGAGGATCTCGCTCGCGGGCAGTGGCAGC
>JAAZBL010000232.1 GCA_012513825.1 Limnobacter sp.
CGATGCGCAGACGCGAGGCGAGACTGCGCTCGTCTACGCCAGCGCCTCGCCCGAAGAAGTCCGCAAGATCCAGCAGCAATTGGGGCGCGACGAGGCCGGCGCACTCGTCGAGCGCGCGCTGGCCGAAGTGGCCCGGCGCCTGCGCGACGAAGGGACGCGCCGATTCGTCGTCGCCGGCGGCGAAACCTCGGGCGCCGTCGTCCAGGCGCTGGGCGTGACGGCGCTGCGCATCGGGCCCCAGATCGATCCCGGCGTGCCGTGGACCGAGACCGTCGACGAGCGCCCGCTCGCGCTCGCACTGAAGTCGGGCAACTTCGGCGCACCCGACTTCTTCGCGAAGGCGCTCGCGCAACTCGATGCCTGACGATCGCGCCTTCACGGCAAGCGCGTCGCGCTGCGCGCAGCCTGGTCGCCGATCGGAGCGGAAACGAAAGTGACACCCGAAGAAATCCGCCTGCGCGAAAGGCTCTGCGAGCTCGGGCGTTCGATGTTCGCTCGCGGCCTCACGCACGGCTCGACCGGCAACCTCAGCGTGCGCCTGCCCGAGGGCGGCTACCTGATGACTCCGACCGGCTCGAGCCTGGGCGAGCTCGATCCCGCGCGGCTGTCGCGGCTCGACGTGCAGGGCCGCCTGCTCGACGGCGATCCGCCGACCAAGGAAAGCTTCCTGCATCTGGCGATGTACGAGGAGCGCCAGCGCAACGCCGCCGTCGTGCATCTGCATTCGACCTGGTCGACCGCCGTCTCGGTCCTCGAAGACGTGGACCCCGACGACGTGCTGCCGCCGCTGACCGCCTACTACGTGATGCGGATCGGCTCGTTGCCGCTGGTGCCCTACCATGCGCCGGGGGACATGGCGCTGGCGCAGGCCGTGCGAAGGCTCGCAGGGCGCCACCATGCACTGCTGTTGGCCAACCACGGCCCGGTCGTCGCCGGCACCAGCCTGTCGGCAGCGGCCGACGCGATCGAGGAGCTCGAGGCGACGGCGCGGCTGCACCTGAACCTGCACGGTCGCCGCTGCCGTTGCCTGACGCCCGAGCAGGTCGCCGAGCTGAGGCAGCGTTTCAGCGAGTGAGTCCGCTGGAATACCTGAAGGCGGCCGAGCATCGAAGGTTTGGCGACTTCGACCCGGCCGCGAACACCGATCAGGCGGCCCTGGGGCACTTCGATCCCACGTACTTGTTCGGATTGATTTACGGTGGCAACCAGGGCTCGCAGAACCTGGATTTCAGCGTGCTGGAGCTTTGGCCGTCGACGTCGCCGAATTACGGATCCTTCGATCCGTACGCGGTCGGCGAATACAGCTTCGCGCTGGTCGCCCTGCGCAACGGTAGCGAAGTCGCCCGCAGCGCGATCCGAGTCGTCGTCGGCAGCGTGAACGAAGTGCCGGCGCCCGCAAGCGTGGCGCTCCTCGGCGTCGGGTTGCTGGCGCTGCGGCTGGCGCGCAGCAGAAGGCCCCGCAGCAACTGAGCCGGCAACGGTGACGGCGCCCGTTCGACGCTCCCTCGTCGACGGCGCCGATCGGACCGCAGCCGGACGCCCGTCAGCCGCACGGCCGGCGGGCTGGCCCCCGTTCGAGTACGACCCTCTTTTGACGACGTTTCAGGCGTAGCGCCGCGCGATCGTCTCCGCAACGCAGACGGGCTTGTCGCCGCCCTTGCGCTCGATCGTGACTTCGGTCGTCATCTGGACGCCGCCGTCGGCGAGCCGGTCGTAGCCGACCAGCTTGATCCGCGCACGCAGTTCGCTGCCCACCGGCACCGGGGCGGTGAAACGGACGCGGTTCAGCCCGTAGTTGATCCCCATCTTCAGGTCACGAATCTCGATCGACGATTCGAGGAACAGCGGCAGCATCGACAGCGTCAGGAAGCCGTGCGCGATCGTCGCCCCGAAAGGCCCCTTGGCCGCGCGTTCCGGATCAACGTGGATCCACTGATGGTCGCCGGTCGCTTCGGCGAACCGGTCGATGCGTTCCTGCGTGATCGGGAACCAGTCGCTGGTGGCGAGTTCCTGGCCGAGCAGCGCCTCGAGGTCGGCGAGCCTTTCGTAAACCTTCATGCAGTGATCTCCATTCAGGAAGCTTCGGCGGTGTCGGCAGCGGCGTCGCGCGCGTTCTGCTGGTCCTGCAGTTCGCGCCACATGACCTTGCCGCTGCCCGACTTGGGCAGGCTGTCGACGAACTCGACGATGCGCGGCACCTTGTACGCCGCCATGTGCTCGTGCGACCAGTCGACGATGTCCTGTTCGCTGACCGAACCGACCGCGTGCGCCTCGAGCACGACGAGCGCCTTGACCGTCTCGCCGCGGCGCGGATCGCGTGCCCCGATCACGCAGGCCTCGCGGATCGCCGGGTGCTTGTACATCAGGGCCTCGACCTCGGCCGGCCAGACCTTGAACCCCGACGCGTTGATCATCCGCTTGAGCCGGTCGGTCATGAAGAAATAACCGTCCTCGTCGACGCGTGCCAGGTCGCCGGTGCGCAGGAACCGCTTGCCGTCGAGTTCGATGAAGGCCTCGGCAGTGGCCTCCGGATTGCGCCAGTAGCCCTGCATGACCTGCGGGCCGTGAACGACGATCTCGCCCGATTCGCCCGGCGCGACTTCGGCGAGCGTCTCCGGATCGACGATCCGCGCATCGACGTCGAAAACCGGGATACCGAGGCACTGCCTTTTCGGGCGATGTGGCGGGTTGATGTGCGTGGCCGCCATCGTCTCCGACATCCCGTAGCCCTCGACGTAGTCGAGGCCGAGCAGCTCGCGCAGCTTTCGACACAGCGCCTCGGGCATCGCCGCCCCGCCGCCGCGCATGCCGGTCAGGCTGCTCAGGTCGTATTCGGACAGGCGCGGATTCGCGAGGAAATCGATGACCATCGTGGCGATCGACTGCCAGGTCGTGATCCGGTAGCGCTGGATCGCCGCAGCGGCGGTCTCGCGGTCCCAGCGCGACAGCAGCACGATCGTCGCGCCGACGAACATCGGGCCGTTGAGCCCGCCCGACATCCCGGTCACGTGAAAGAAAGGCAGCACCGACAGCGAGACCGAGTCCTGCGTGCGGCCGAACCAGTGGATGCCGCCGACCGCCGTGCACATGACGCTGCGGTGCGTGTGCATGCAGCCCTTCGGCTTGCCGGTGGTACCCGACGTGTACGGCATCACGCAGAGGTCGTCGGGGCCGGCGGCGAGCGGCCCGGGCGCGCGGCCGGCCGCAAGCACGTCGGCCCAGGCGACCGCGCCCCCGCCTGCCGGCAATGGCTGCCGCGGTGCCGACACGAAGGCCGGTACCGGCAGCTCGGGCGGCCGCAGCAGGTAGTCGCTGTAAGTCGCGACGATCATCCGGCTCAGCCGCGGAGCGTCGCTGCCCGGGACGTCGCTGCCCGCTTCGCCGCACAGCGGCTGCATCTGCGGCACGAGGTCCTGCGCCACGAACGCGACCGCCGCGCCGCTGTCGGCGACGTAGTGACGCAGCTCGTCGGTCGTGTTCATCGGGTTGACCGGCACGACGACGGCGTTGGCACGCAGGATCGCGTAGTAGGCCAGCGCCCACTGCGGGCTGTTCTGCATGTACAGCAGCACCCGGTCGCCTGCCCGGACGCCGCAGTCGTGCTGCAGGTATCCGGCGATCGCCTCCGCCTCGCGATGGAACTGCGCGAAGCTGACCGGCGTGTCGTAGTAGACGATGAAGGGCTTGTCCGGATAGCGCGCCGCCGATACCTCGACGTTGTAGTAAAGGTTCGTTTCGGGCAGCGTCAGGTGCAGCGGCAGCCCGGGCGGCCAGTGCGCGACGTGCGGGCGACTCGGTTCGTGGTGTGCGGACATGGCCGGTTCGCTCACGCGCTCTTCAGTGCTTGGTTCCGAAAATCCGGTCGCCGGCATCGCCGAGCCCCGGGACGATGTAGGCCCGCTCGTCGAGGTGGCTGTCGAGCGCGGCCACGTAGACCGGCACCTGCGGATGCGCACGATGGAACGTCTCGACGCCCTCGGGCGCGGCCACCAGCGCCAGATAGCGGATCGCGTCGGGGGCCACGCCGCGATCGATCAGCATCTTGACCGCGTAGACGGCCGAGTGGCCGGTGGCCAGCATCGGATCGCAGACGATGAAGACGCGTCCTTCCGGCTCCGGCAGCCGGACGTAGTATTCGACCGGCTGCTTGTCCGGACCGCGATACAGCCCGATGTGGCCCTCGCGTGCCGACGGGATCAGGTCGAGCAGGCCGTCGGCCATGCCGAGTCCGGCGCGCAGCACCGGGACGATCGCGATCTTCTTGCCCGCGATCACCGGCGCCTCCATCGGCTGCAGCGGCGTCTCGATCGCACGCGTGGTCAGCGGCAGGTCGCGCGTGATCTCGTAGCCCATCAGCAAGGTGATCTCGCGCAGCAGGCCGCGGAAGGTGCGCGTCGACGTGAGCCGGTCGCGCATGTGCGTGAGCTTGTGCTGGATCAGCGGGTGATCGGTGATGAACAGGTTCGGGAAACGCGGGTCGGTGCGCATCGTCGTGGCCGCCGGAGATCGTTCTGAAGTTACCACGCCGGCGCCTTGCGCTTCGGTATCGGCGCGCTGCCGGTATTTGCAAGGAACGGGCTTCCGCGGCTCAAATGTCGTTTCGTCAACGAAGCATGGAGACAGTCGAAGTGGAAGACATCAGGGACAAGGTCGTTCTGGTCACCGGCGCATCGACCGGCATCGGCGCGGCCGTCGCGCGCGAATTCGGCAGGCTGGGCGCAAAGCTCGGCATCCACTATCACAGCAGCAAGGACGCAGCCGAGGCGCTGGTCTCCGAGATCGCGGCGGCCGGCGCGCAAGCCTTCGCCTTTCGCGCCGATGCACGCGATTCGACGCAGATGCGCGCCGCCGTGGCCGCCACCATCGAGCGTTACGGTCGCATCGACGTGCTCGTCAACAATGCCGGCGCACTGGTGCGGCGCGTACCCGTCGAGGAGACCGACGACGCGTTCTTCGACGAAGTCGTCCACCTGAACGCGCGCTCGGCCTGGATGGCGAGCGCCGCGGCGGTGCCGCAGATGCGGAAGCAGGGCAGCGGCTGCATCATTTTCGTCAGCTCGGTCGCGGCGCGCCATGGCGGCGGCCCCGGCGCCGTGCTGTACGCAGCGTCGAAAGGTTTCGTCAGCACGGCCGCCCGCGGCCTGGCCAAGGAACTCGCGAAAGACGGAATTCGCGTCAACGCGGTGGCCCCCGGCGTGATCACGACGCCCTTCCACGACAAGTTCAGCACCGCACAGCAGCTCGAGGGCTTCAAGGCAACGATCCCGATGGGCCGGCTGGGCGGCGCCGACGAATGCGTAGGCGCCTTCGTGTTCCTGGCCAGCGAACGGCTCTCGGGTTACGTGACCGGCCAGATTCTCGAAGTCAACGGCGGCCAGTACATGCCATGAGCCGCAGGACTGCCGTGCGCTGAACCGGCGCGGTACGCGTCGGTCGCGGGTCCGCGCCGCTACACTTGGGTATCGCCACCCGACGCGAGGCTTTCCCCGATGCGAATCACCTGCGGAACCGAGTTCAGCGAAAGAAGCTACCAGGCTGCCGAAGTCGCGGCGCTGCTCGCCGCCCGTTCGGGCGGACGGATGGAACTCGTACACGCACTGGACGTGCGCGGCGCGGTGTTCGGTGCCGCGCACGTGTTGCAGACGCTCGAGACCGCCGCACGCGAACGGCTCGACGCCGAGGTCGAGCGCCTGCGCGCGCTCGGCGCAACCGTCGATGCAGCGCTGCCCGACGGCTGGCCCGACGAGGCACTGCTCGCGGAAGCGGCGCGCCACCAGTCGACGCTGCTGGTGCTGGGCGCCACGGGATCGCGCGACGGCCCCGGCGTGTCGGTCGGCAAGACCTGCGAGCGCACGCTGTCGCGCACGACCGTGCCGATGCTCGTCGTGCGCGATGCGGCGCCGCTGCTGGCCTGGCTGCGCGGCGAACGGCCGCTGAACATCCTGGTCGGCTTCGACTTCACGGTGCAGTCGGCGTCGGCGCTCGCCTTCGCCGCACGCCTGGCCCGGATCGGCTCATGCCGGATCGTGGCCGCCTACACCGACGACCCGAAGCGCGAGGCGAGCCGGATGGGCCTGCTCGACGAGCCCGACGAAGCGCGCCGCCGTCTCTACGATTCGCTCGTCGAACGCGTTGCGCAGCTCGAACCCGACCTGCCGGCCGAGGTGGTCGTGTCGCCGCACCTCGGCGACCCGGCCTCGCGCCTCGCGCACCTGGCCGAACGCGAGTCGATCGACCTGATCGTCACCGGCACCAATCAGCGGCGGCCGCTGCAGCGGCTGTTCGCCGGCTCGGTCTCGCTGCAGCTCCTTCGGGATTCTCCGACGAACGTGCTCGTCGTGCCGACGCCGCCCGAAGCGGCGTCCGCCGCCGCGCTTGCCGCACCGCGCGAAGTCCGGCGGGTGCTCGTGGCGACGGACCTGTCCGACACCGGCAATCGCGCCGTCGCCCACGCGATCGCGATCGCCCCGCCCGGATGCGAGATCACCGTCATCCACGTGATGAATCCGAACCAGATGCTCGACGGCGCGTTCGGGCGCCCGTCGTATCGCGAGTTCGAGACCGAGCACGCGAAGGAGCGCGCGCGGCGGGAGGAGGCGCTGCAGAAGCTGATGCCCCCGCCCGAGCGCCTGCGACAACGCAGCATCCGCTTCGAGGTCGTCGAGCACGACCTGCCGGCCAAGGCCATCGTCGAACAGGCGCAAAAGCACGACGTCGACCTGCTCTGCGTGGGCACGTTGGGCCGTTCGGGCCTGTCGGCCGCGCTGCTGGGCTCGTCGGCGCAGCAGGTGCTGAGAACCTGGAAGGGGCCGTTGCTGCTGATTCCGCCAGCCGGGCAGGATTGAGCCGGCACCGATCGGCCGGGTGACGCCCGGCCTCGGCAGCCGGCCG
>JAAZBL010000233.1 GCA_012513825.1 Limnobacter sp.
CGATGTCGGAGCGCGGGACCATCAGCGACGAGATCTGGCGGTCGTCGAGCCGGAACACGTTGCGCACCATCTTGTGCTCGCTCTGCTCGATGACCCCGCTCTCGGAGCCTTCGGCGAGCATCGCGTGAATCTCTTCCTCGGTCACCGTCGGACCGGTGCTGGCGCTGGCGCCGAGCAGACGCAGCATCGCGGTGGTCGACACCGACAGCAGCCGCACGAAGGGCTTCGACAGGACTGCCAGGAAGGTCATCGGCCGCGCGACGAAGCGGGCGATGCCTTCGGGGTTGAACTGGCCGAGCCGCTTGGGCACGAGTTCGCCGACGACGATCGACACGTAGGTGACGACGACGACGACCAGTGCGGTTGCGGCATAGTCGGACACCGGCTGGTCGATGCCGAGCGTCTCGAGCCAGTCGGCGAACGGCGGGGCGAGGGCGGCCTCGCCGACGATGCCGTTGAGAATGCCGATCGACGTGATGCCGATCTGGATCGTCGACAGGAAGCGGTTCGGGTCTTCGCCGAGCGCCAGTGCCGCCGCGGCGGCGCGATCGCCTTCTTCGACCAGCTTTCTCAGGCGCGCCTTGCGCGCGGTGACCAGCGCGATCTCGGACATCGCGAACACGCCGTTCAGCAGGATCAGTCCGAGCAGGATCAGGACCTGCGTGGTCATGACCGGGCGAGTCGCGGTATCGCGCTTTCAGGCATCCGGCGCGAACCGGCGCCGGTATCGGGGTTCATGGGCGCGCCGTCGTGGCGCAATCGAGACTCGCAGTCGCTCATCGTGTCGGGGGTCGGCCGCGCAACCGCGGCGATCGACTGCCCCGCAAGCAGTGGGGGTTCGCGAATTATAGGGCAGCATCCGACGAGCCTCCGAAAACGACACGCTATACTGCGCGCGCAATCGGCAGCCAGATCGTCGGCGGCCGCGGGCCGTCGAACGATGGCGAAGGCTCCGGCAGCGGAGCCCGGTCACGACAGACACAGGAGACAAGACGATGATCAAACGCACGCTGATCGGCATTCTCGCCGTATCCATGCTCGGCTTCGGCAGCCTGGCATCGGCCCAGACCACGCGCCTGTCGGTCGGTACCGGCGGTACCGGAGGCGTCTACTACCCGATGGGGGGCGGCATGGCCGCCGTGCTGTCCAAGTACGTGCCCGGCTGGGAAGCGACCGCCGAAGTCACCGGCGCCTCGGTGGCCAACCTGCAGTTGATCGGGCAGGGCAAGCAGGACATCGGCTTCACGATGGCCGACGCCGCCCACGATGCGGTCAATGCGCAGGGCAAGTTCAAGGACCGCCCGGTCGAGGCCCGCACGCTGATGGTGCTGTATCCGAACAAGATGCACGTGGTCACGACCGAAGGCAGCGGCATCGAGAAGGTCGCCGACCTCAAGGGCAAGCGGGTTTCGGTCGGCGAGCCGAACAGCGGCACCGAGGTCATGGCGATGCGCCTGCTCGAGGCGGCCGGCGTCGGCACCGACTTCCGTCGCGAGCGCCTGTCGGTGGCCGAAGGGGTCAATGCGATCAAGGATCGCAAGATCGACGCGCTGATCTGGGTCGGCGGGCTGCCCACGGCCGCGATCACCGACCTCGCCACCACGCCCGGCATCACGCTGAAGCTGCTCGACCATGCCGAGTACGCCGAGCAGATGAACGAGAAGTGGGGGCCGCTCTATGTGAAGGGGGTCACGCCGGCAGATACCTACAAGGGCCAGTCGAACGACGTGCAGAACCTCGACGTCTGGAACCTGCTGGTGACCGACGCGAAGATGAGCGACGACATGGCCTACACGATCGTCAAGACGCTGTTCGAGCACAAGGACGAGCTGATCGCCGTTCACCGCGAGGCGCAGAACATCAAGCTCGAGTCGCAGGCGTCCGGCTCGCCGATCCCGCTGCATCCGGGCGCGCGCAAGTACTACGAAGAAAAGGGCATCAAGTTCTCCGACTGAGTCCCACGCTCGCTCCGTAAACCGCCGCTGAGGGGCCGGCCGTGCGCCGGCCCCGGATCCACGAATGCCATCAGACTCCCGTCCGGCACCGGCGCCGGAAGACGCCCGGCCCGAAGACTGGCCCGGCCCCGAAGACGACGCCCGGCAGCGTGCCGCCGAGCGCTTCATCGAAGAAGAGGAGGGCGCCACCAGCCGCTTCGGCGGCAAGCTGCAGTTGCTGGTCACCGTGCTGCTGGTGTCGATGTCGCTGTTCCACCTGTACGCGGCGGCCTGGATCGTCCCGACGCTGACGCTGCGACCGGTGCACGTCGGCTTCATGCTGCTGCTGGTCTTCCTGATCTTTCCGGCCACGCCCAGGCTGCGCAACCGGCTGATGTGGTACGACGTCGTGCTCGCGCTGCTCGGTGTCGCGACGATGGCGTACATCCTCGTCGGCGGCTACGACTTCTGGGACCGCAGCACGATGCCCAACGATTGGGACATCGCGTTCGGCGTGCTGTTCGTGTTCCTCGTGCTGGAGGCGGCGCGCCGATCGACCGGCTGGATCATGCCGATCGTCGTGATGCTGTTCGGCGCCTACGCGTTCCTCGGGCCCTGGCTGCCCGGGCACTGGGCGCACCGCGGCTACGACGTCGCCAGCATGGTGGGCGTCATGTACATGTCGCTCGAAGGCGTCTTCGGCACGGCGATCGACGTGTCCGCGACGCTGATCATCATGTTCACGATCTTCGGGGCCTTCCTCCAGCATTCGGGCGCCGGGAAATTCTTTCTCGATTTCAGCTTCGCGTTGTTCGGCGGACGGCGTTCGGGGGCCGGGCGCACCGTCGTGCTGTCGTCGTTCCTGCTCGGCGGACCGTCGGGCTCGGGCGTGGCGACCACGGTCACGATCGGCACGGTGGCCTGGCCGATGCTCGAGAAGGCCGGCTACGACCGCAACGCGGCGGGCGGGCTGCTGGCCGCCGGCGGCCTGGGCGCGATCATCTCGCCGCCGGTGCTCGGCGCGGCGGCCTTCCTGATCGCCGAGTTCCTGAAGATCTCGTACCTCGAAGTGCTGAAGATGGCGGTCATCCCGACCTGCCTGTACTACCTGTCGCTGTTCCTGATGGTCGAGATCGATACGCGCAAGTACCATTCGAGCGCGGGAGCCGAGATGCGGCTGCAGGCCTCGGCCTGGCAGCTCGCGCGTCGCTTCTGGTTCCACTTCCTGTCGTTGGTCGCGATCATCGGCTTCATGGTCTGGGGCTTCTCGCCGCTGATGTCGGTGTTCTGGGCCACGGTCGTCGCCTTCGTCGTCAGCTTCTTCGATCGCGAGACGGCGATGTGGCCGCGCAAGCTGATCGCGGCGCTGTCCGACGGCTCGAAGCAGGCGCTGAACGTGGCCGCCACCTGCGCGGCGGCGGGCATCATCGTCGGGGTCGTCGGCAAGACCGGGCTCGGGCTCAAGTTCAGCTCGATCGTCATCGCCTACGCGGGCGGCAGCCTGCTGCTGACCGCGATCTACACCTCGCTGATCGTCTGGATCATCGGCCTGGCGGTGCCGGTCACGGCCAGCTACATCATCTGCGCGGTGATCGCCGCGCCGGCGCTGGTCAAGCTCGGCGTGCCGGATTTCGCCGCGCACATGTTCATCTTCTACTACGCGGTGCTGTCGGAGGTTTCGCCGCCGACGGCGCTGTCGCCGTTCGCTGCGGCGGCCATCACCGACGGCAATCCGTACACGACGACGCTGCAGTCGTGGAAATACACGCTGCCGGCTTTCCTGCTGCCCTTCGTGTTCGTGCTCGAGCCGGCCGGCGCCGGCCTGCTGCTGAAGGCGCCGGCCGAGGTCGAATGGTGGCGGGTCGTCTGGATCGTGCTGACCGCTACCGCCGGCATCGCGTCGCTGGCCGGCGGCGCGCAGAACTGGGTGTTCGTGCGCTGCCGGCTCTGGGAGCGGCTGTCGTTGGTCGTCGCCGGACTGCTGCTGGTCTACCCGCATCCGCTGGCCGACACCGTCGGCCTGGGGCTGCTGGCGCTGGCGCTGCTGTCGCAGTGGCTGCGCGGCGGGCGGCGCGGTGCGCCGGCGGTGCAGGTCTGAGGCTGCGTCAGTCGAGCATCGCGACCGCTTCGACTTCGAGCAGCAGCTCCGGGCGTGCCAGCGACGAGACGCCGACCATCGTGCTGGCCGGCGGCCGCTCGGCATCGAGGAAAGGCGCGCGCGCCGCGCGGATGATGCGGGCCTTGTCCGGGTCGAGCCCGACGACGTACAAGGTCGTCTTGACGAGGTCGCGCATCGACGCCCCGGCAGCCTCGAGCGCCTTGCCGACGTTGGCGTAGACCTGTTCGGTCTGCGCCGCGAGGTCGCCGACGCCGACGACCGCGCCGCTCGTGTCGTAGGCGACCTGGCCGGAGACGAGCACGGTGGTGCGTGCGGTCGAGCGCACCGCATGGACGAAGCCGTTGGGCCGCGCGAGCGACTCCGGCGAGTGAAAGCTGTTCACGTCTGCCTCCCTGTTGACGACTGCCTTCTGTCTGCTGTCCGGCGCAATCCGCGCGTGGGCGCTCCCGGGCGTCGGCGGGAGTGCGGGTGCCCGGGATGGTATCGCGCGACGCGCGTTCAGGCCTCGCTGTCTTCGCCGATCAGGATGCGGGTCTCGCTGAGGAAACGATGCGGCGGCACCTCGAGGTTCGTGGGCGCCGGCTTGTTGCGGTAGACCCGCCCAGCCAGGTCGAAGGTGGAACCGTGGCAGGGGCAGAAGTAACCGCCCGGCCAGTCGTCGGGGACGCTCGGGTTGCCGCTGCCGGCGGGTACCTCGACCGGAGAGCAGCCCAGATGCGTGCAGATGCCGATGCCGACGAAGATGTCGGGGCGAATCGAGCGCGTCGGATTGCGTGCGTATTCCGGCTGCTGCGGCTGCTCCGAAGCGGGATCGGCGAGCTCGTTCTCGTGACCTTGCAGGCTGGCGAGCATCGCCTCGGTGCGCCGCTGGATCCATACCGGCTTGCCGCGCCATTCGACGACCTGCAGCCCGCCGGGCGGCAGGGTGGAAATGTCCACCTCGACCGGAGCACCGGCGCTGAGCGCGCGCTCCGAGGGCGACATGCTTCGCACGAACGGCACGGCCGTCGCAGCGACGGCCGCGCCGCCGAGTGCGCCGGTCGCAACGAGCAGGCCGCGCCGGCTGTCGCTGTCGGGGCCTTCGGGGCCCGGGCGCGAGTCGCTTGCGCCGGCGGCTGCGTTCGCCGCCAACAGGCGAGGGTCGCGAATCGAATGGGAAGACGAGGACATGGCGAACTCCTTCTCATATGTCATCTGACATCAAGCGAAAAGCGTGCCATCTGGGAAGCAAATGTCCGAATATCAAGGGAAACAATCAGTTAAGACGCTTTCCTAATCCGGCAAATTAACTCTATCGCCACGCGGTGCTGCCAACTGCCGCCCGTCTGGCAGACATCGGCCGCCCGTTGGCATACCATCGAGGCTGGTCGAGCCCCGTCGAACCCATGCCCGCACTTCCCGGCCTTGCGAGCTACCTCGAGGCGCTGCCGCAGCCGCATATCGTGTTCGATCGCGATTACCGGATCCTGGCGGCGAACGCCGCGTACCTGCGTCTTTTCAGCCCGTCGGGCACGGCTCTCGGGCGTCGCTGCCACGAGGTTTCGCACGGCTTCGACGCGCCCTGCGATCGTTCGGGCGAGTCGTGTCCGATGGCGCTCGCGCTTCGGACCGGCCAACGCGAACGCGTGCTGCACCTGCATCACACGCCGCGCGGCGACGAATACGTGGACATCGAGCTGACGCCGCTCGCCGATGACCGAGGCGCGATCACCCATTTCGTCGAACGCATCGAGCCGGTAGCGCTGGCGCGCGCGGTACTCGGCAGCGACGGCCTCGTCGGGCGTTCGGCGGCGTTTCGCGACATGCTCGCGCTGGTCGCCCGGGTGGCCCCGTCGGATGCCGCGGTTCTGCTCTACGGCGAATCGGGCACCGGCAAGGAGCTCGTCGCGCAGGCGCTGCACGCGGCCAGCGCGCGTGCGGCGCGGCCGCTGGTTCCCGTGGAGTGCGCGAGCCTGAGCGAATCGCTGTTCGAGAGCGAACTGTTCGGCCACGAACGCGGCGCCTTCACCGGGGCCACCACGGCCCGCACCGGTCTCGTCGAGGCGGCCGACGGCGGCACCCTGTTCCTCGACGAAGTCGGCGACATCCCGCCCGGCATGCAGGTCAAGTTGCTGCGCCTGCTGGAGACCGGCACGTTCCGCCGTGTCGGCAGCACCGAGCTGCGGCGCGCGGACCTGCGCATCGTCTCGGCTACGCATCGCGCGCTGCCCCGGATGGTCGAGCAGGGCCGCTTCAGGCAGGACCTCTTCTATCGGCTCGCGGTCTTCCCGATCCGCCTGCCGCCGTTGCGCGAACGCATTGACGACTTGCCGCTGCTCGTGGACACGCTGCTGCGCCGGGTCGCGCCGCGGCGACGCTTCGGCGTATCGGCGGGGGCGCTGGAGCGGCTGGCCGGACATCCGTTTCCGGGCAACGTACGCGAGTTGCGCAACCTGCTCGAACGCGCGTCGCTGCTGTGCGACGGCGAGATCATCGAGAAGGGCCATATCGAAGGCGCGCTCGATGCGACGCCGATGTCGATCGGCTTGGACGAGGGCGCCGATTCGACACCCGTCGATGCGCTTCGCAGCCGGCTTCCGGCCGCGCCCGTTCCGTCCGCGGCCGTGTCGCGCGGGGCTGCGCTGCGGAAGCTCGAATTGCAGGCGCTGCGCGAACGGCTCGCGGCCCATCGCGGCAGTCGCGCCGAGCTGGCGAAGTCGCTCGGCATCAGCGAGCGGTCGCTCTACCGCAAGCTTCGCGAGCTGAAGTCGGCCGACGACGCCGAACCTGACCGGTTCGAAGACGCCTGGACCGACGCGTAAGAGATCCGGCTGTCGCGCGAACGGATCGGCCGGCGCCAGCGAGCGCGCCGCCTACGCGGCGCCAGGGTCCTGCAGCCGTTCGCGGTGCCGGGCGATCTGTGCGCGCACCTGCTCCGGCGCCGTGCCGCCGCGGTGCTTGCGCGAGGCCACCGAACCTTCGAGCGTCAGCGACTCGGCGACGTCGGCTTCGATCAGCGGCGAGAAGCCGCGCAATTCGTCGAGCGACAGCTCGGCCAGGTCGACACCGCGATCGGAGGCGGTGCGCACTGCGCGGGCCACGGCTTCGTGGGCATCGCGAAACGGCAGCCCCTTGCGCACCAGGTAGTCGGCCAGGTCGGTGGCCGTCGAGAAACCCTCGGCGGCCGCCTGGCGCATCCGGTCGGCACGCACGGCGATCCCGCCGGTCATGTCGGCGAAGATGCGCAGCGTCTCGAGCACCGTGTCGGCGGTGTCGAAAAGCGGCTCCTTGTCCTCCTGGTTGTCCTTGTTGTAGGCGAGCGGCTGGCCCTTCATCAGCGTCAGCAGCGCGACCAGATGACCGTTCACCCGCCCGGACTTGCCGCGCGCCAGTTCGGGGACGTCGGGATTCTTCTTCTGCGGCATGATCGACGAGCCCGTGCAGAAGCGGTCGGCCAGGTCGATGAAGCCGACCCGTGGCGACATCCACAACACCAGCTCTTCGGACAGGCGGGACACGTGGGTCATGATCAACGCGGCCGCCGCGCAGAACTCTATGGCGAAATCGCGATCGGAGACGGCGTCGAGCGAGTTCTCGCACAGCTCGTCGAAACCGAGCGCGCGCGCGACCTGCTCGCGGTCGATCGGGTAGCTGGTGCCGGCCAGCGCCGCCGCACCCAGCGGCAGCCGGTTGACCCGGCGGCGGCAGTCGAGCATCCGCTCGGCGTCGCGCGCGAACATTTCGACGTAGGCGAGCAGGTGATGCCCGAAAGTGACCGGTTGTGCGACCTGCAGGTGCGTGAAGCCGGGCAGGATCGTCTCGGCGTGGCCCTCTGCCGTGTCAAGCAGCGCGCGCTGCAGCGCGCCGAGCGCCGCGACGATGTCGTCGATCGTGCCGCGCAGCCAGAGCCGGATGTCGGTGGCCACCTGGTCGTTGCGCGAACGCGCCGTGTGCAGCCGCTTGCCGGCGTCGCCGACGAGCTCGGTGAGCCGCTTCTCGATGTTCAGGTGAACGTCTTCGAGGTCGATCGACCAGGCGAATTCGCCGCGCTCGATCTCGCCGCGGATCTGCTGCATGCCGGAGCGGATCGCATCGAGCTCTGCAGCCGACAGCAGGCCGACACTCTGCAGCATCGCCGCATGGGCCAGCGAGCCTTCGATGTCGGCCATCGCGAGCCGGCGATCGAAGCCGACCGACGCGGTGTAGCGCTTGACGAGCTCGCTGACCGGCTCGGAAAAACGCGCCGACCAGGCCTCGGCTTTCCTGGCGAACTGATCTGTCATAATGTTTGTAACAAGCTGTAAGAGAAGGCGCTGCGAAACGCGGCGCGGCAGAACAAGGCGGTTCGGCGCGTTCGGCAGGCCTTGCAAGGGCACCCGGGCGGGTCGCTCGTTGCGACGTGCGAAAGCGGCGGCGACTGGCGCTGCGGATTATACGAGGGCGATGGATGGACGAAGCGGGCGCGCCGAACCCGCAGCGACGGCGCCTGACCGACGGCGCCAGTTTGCCGGTGCTGCCGGACTGCTGCAATCTCGGGACGATCTTCCGTGTCCTGGTGCCCTTGAACCTGGCGATGCTGCTGCTGGTGCCGGTGGCTGCGCCGGACATGGCTTCGATGCCGATGACGCTGCTTCGCGCCGTGCTGGTCGTCGAGCCGGTCGCGCTCCTGACGCTCGCCGTGTTCTGCGCGATGCGCCGTCTGATCAACGGCTGGAAGCTCGGGCTGCAGTGGGCCTTCGCGCTCGCCGTGCCGGGCGTGCTCACGCTGCTCGTCGCGACGCTCGCCGACCAGGCGCTGCGCGCCGACGCGACGCTCGGCCAGTCGCTCGAATGGGCGATGCTGGCGGCGCTGCCGGCGATCGCCGCCACGGCGGCGATCGCGGAGTTCCTGCGGCTGCGCCTGGTCTCGATGCAGCCCTCGCAGGCCGAGGGGCGGTTGCAGGCGCTGCAGGCGAGAATCCGTCCGCACTTCCTGTTCAACAGCCTGAACACCGTGCTGGGCATGATGCGCAGCGATCCGCGGCAGGCCGAGCGCACGCTGGAGAACCTTGCCGATCTGTTCCGGGTCTTCATGAAGGACAGCCGGGAACTGGTGCCGCTCGACGACGAGGTGCTGCTGTGCAAGGAGTACCTGACGATCGAGAAGCTGCGGCTGACCGACCGGCTCGAAGTGCGCTGGAACCTCGGCGAGATGCCCGGCGATGCGCTGCTGCCGTCGCTGCTGCTGCAGCCGCTGGTCGAGAATGCCGTGCACCACGGGATCGAGCCGCGTACCGAGCCCGGCGAAGTGCAGATCGACATCTCGCGGATCGGCGACCGGGTCCGCGTCGAGATCGTCAACCCGTTGCCCGAGGCCACGACCGAGCGCTCCGGCAACCACATGGCGCTGTCGAACATCCGCGAGCGGCTCGCGCTGACCTTCGACGTCGAGGGCCAGTTGGATACCATGGCGGGCGACGGCCTTTTCCGGGTCGTGGTCCAGTTTCCCTACCGTAAAGAGAGAAGACGCCGAGATGGCAGACGCACCTTCGATTCTCATCGTTGACGATGAACCGGTAGCCCGTTCGCGGCTGCGCGAACTGCTGGCCGACCTGGCTCCCGAATTTCCGCATCGGATCGTCGGCGAGGCACCGAACGCGCCCGAGGCCCTGTCGCAGATCGAGGCGAGCCAGCCGCAGATCGTGATGCTCGACATCCAGATGCCCGGCATGACCGGCATCGAGCTGGCCCGCCACATTTCGGCGCGAGCGCAGTCGGGCGAATCGCCGCGGCCGATGCCGCTGATCATCTTCGTGACCGCCTACGACGAGTTCGCCGTCGAGGCCTTCGAAGTGCGCGCGATCGACTACCTGCTCAAGCCGGTGCGCGCCGAGCGGCTGCACCAGGCGCTCAAGCGTGCGCTCACCCGCCTGCCCGGCGACCAGGCGCAGCAGATCGACCAGCTCGCGCGCGCGACGAACACGCGCCGCCGCCACTTGTCGGTGCACGAGCGCGGCCGCGTCATCCTGGTGCCGCTCGAACAGGTCGTCTACCTGAAGGCCGAACTGAAGTACATCACCGTGCGCACGCGCGAACGCGAATACCTGATCGAGGAATCGCTGACTGCGCTCGAAGAGGAGTTCAGCGACCGCTTCGTGCGCATCCATCGCAACGCGCTGGTCGCGCGGCCCTCGATCGCCGGCTTCGAACGCGTGCAGCCGCAAGGCGAGTCCGAAGGCGGCGACCCGTACTGGCAGGTCGTGCTGCGCGACCTGTCCGAGCGCCTGCCGGTCAGCCGCCGGCAGTGGTCGATGGTCAAGAACCTGGTGGCCTGAACGCCCCGCGTCATGGAAGCAGCAAGATGAGCGAGCCCGCCCCCGAGTCGTCACCGGGCGGCGCGCCGCAGCGCCTGGTGATCGCGTCGCGCGAAAGCCGGCTTGCGATGTGGCAGGCCGAGCACGTGCGCGACCGCCTGCGCGCGTTGTACCCGGACTGCAGCGTCGAGATCCTCGGGATGACGACCGAGGGCGACCGGATCCTCGATCGCGCGCTCACCGAGATCGGCGGCAAGGGGCTGTTCATCAAGGAGCTCGAGCTCGCGCTGCTCGAGCGGCGGGCCGACCTGGCCGTGCACTCGCTGAAAGACGTTCCGATGGAACTCGCGCCGCAGTTCGAACTGGCGGCGATCATGAAGCGCGAGGATCCGCGCGACGCCTTCGTCTCGTCGCGCTACGGCTCGTTCGAAGAAATGCCGCCGGGCGCGAAGGTCGGCACCTCCAGCCTGCGCCGGGCCGCGCAGATCCGGCACCGCTTCCCGCGGCTCGAACTGTTGCCGCTGCGCGGCAACGTCAACACGCGCCTGGCCCGGCTCGACGAGGGCCGCTACGACGCGATCGTCCTCGCTGCGGCGGGGCTCAAGCGGCTCGGGCTCGCCGATCGGATCCGGGCGATCGTGCCGCCCGATCTCAGCGTGCCGGCGGCCGGGCAGGGCGCGCTCGGGATCGAGACGCTCGCCGGACGCAGCGAACTCGCAGCCTGGCTGGCACCGCTGGCCGATGCGCGCACCGCGGCCGAGGTCACTGCCGAGCGCGCCGTCTCGCGCGCGCTGGGCGGCAGTTGCCGGGTGCCGCTGGCCGCCTGGTGCGTGACCGACGCCGGCGGCGGGCTCGACCTGATCGCGCGCGTGGCCGCCGAAGACGGCAGCGGCATGGCCGAAGCGCGCGAGCACAGCGACCGCGCGGACCTGGAAGCGGCACAGTCCATCGGCGCGCGTGCGGCACAGCGCCTGCTCGATCAGGGTGCCGCAAGGTGGCTCGGCTCGTCCTGACCGCGCCGCGGCCGCGCGTCCTCGCCCTGGCGGCGGCCTTGCGCGACGACGGCCACGAAGTCCTCGAACTGCCGTTCATCGAGATCGAGTCGCTGGCCGACGAACCGGCGCAGCGCGCCGTGCTGGCCGATGCGGCCGCCTTCGACCTCGCCGTCTTCGTCAGCCCCACCTCGATCGACGTGTTCGTCGAAGCCTTGAAGCAGCCATGGCCCGACCGGCTGTGCCCGGCGATCGTCGGCCCCGGGAGCCTCGAGGCGCTGGCCGCGCACGGCCTGGACAGGCATCCCGGCCTGCTGATGCCTGCCGGGCCGCCGTTCGACGCCGCCAGCCTGCTCGCGCTGCCGGCGCTGGCCGCGCCCTGTTCGCTGCGTGTGCTCGTCGTGCGAGCCGAAGGCGGCAACCGGCAAATCGAGGACACGTTGACCGAGCGTGGCGCGCGGGTCACCGCATTGGCCGCATATCGCCGGCAAGCGCTCGAGGTCGACACTCAGGCCCGCGAAACGCTGGCCCGGTGGCTCGGGTCGGACCCGTCCGCCGGATCGGAGCTGTTGGTCGTGGTGACGACGGTCGACTCGGTGCGCAGCCTCGGCGAACTGGCAGACGGCGACGAGCGGACGCGCTCGTTGCGTGCAGCGCGGGCGCTGGCGATCCACCCGAGAATCGCCGAATCGCTGCGGCGCGACGGCTGGGCGCGCGTCGACCTGATCGGCCCGGGGCTTGCCGGGCTGCGGGGCGCGCTAGAATCGGTTCCCGGCGCGGGCGAAGGATCTCCGCAACGCAGTGGAAGGGAATGTGACTGACAACGATCCGAAGCGAAGCACCGAAGCGACGACAGGCGACACCGGCGACAGCGCTGCAGCGTCCGCCGATTCCGTGGGGCCGGTTGCAGCGGAGCCCTCGCGTTCGGAGTCCCGAGCGCGGCACGAGGCGGCGCAGCCGGATTCCGACGGTGCGACGCGTTCGTCCGATGGGGAGCCCGATGACGGGCGGTCGCAGGCCTTCGATGCGGGGCGGGCAGCGGAACCACCGGCGGCGGTCGAGCCTCCTCAGGTTGCCGCCGCCGGCTCGTCCGCCGCCGGCTCGGCGACAGCGGCGGCCGACCGGCCGGCGCGCCGCGGCGGGCGCGCCGCGCTGTTCCTCGCCTTGCTCGCGCTGATTGCCGCGATCGCGCTGGCGGCGTGGACGATGTCGCGTTTTCGCAACATCGAATCCGGCCTGACCCATCGCCTCGAAGCGATCGACCAGCGCGGCGCGGCGATCGACACCACGCAACGCCAGACCCAGGATCTCGCGCGCGACCTGCAGAACCGGCTGTCGGTGCTCGAGGGCCGGGTCGCCCAGACCGCCGGCCTGCAGGCGCAGGTCGACAAGCTGTACCGCGACCGCGCCGACGACAGCTACGAAGTCACGCTGGTCGAAGTGGAATCGGGCCTCGCGCTCGCCGCGCAGCAACTGTCGCTGGGCGCCAGTCCGCGCGTCGTGCTCGCCCGGCTGCAGGACCTGGAAGCGCGGCTCGAACGCGAGAACGACGCGCGCCTGGCCCCGCTGCGCTCGGCGCTGCTCGCCGACATCGAGCGCCTGCGCGTGCATCCGGCGACCGACGTCGGTTCGCTCGCACTGCGCATCAACTCGATCATCGCCGCACTCGATCAGCTTCCGCTGTTGTCCTCGGTCGACGAAGCTTCGGCCGGTTCGAGCGGCGTCGACATGGCGGACGCAGCGGAGCGGAAGGCGCCAACCGCGCGCGAGCCGCAAACGGCAGCGCCGTCGGCGTCGAGCGAATCGGCGCCGAACGGCGCCGCTGCGGGCCGGCCAGGCTCCGCGTCTTCCGGCGAGCC
>JAAZBL010000234.1 GCA_012513825.1 Limnobacter sp.
ACTTGCACTGTCATTCGCAGATGTCCGACGGCGTGCTCACGCCCGCCGAAGTCGTCCGCCGCGCGCACGCCCATGGCGTGCAGATCCACGCCCTGACCGACCACGACGAACTCGGCGGCCTGGCCGAAGCCGCCGCCGAAGCCGAGCGCTGCGGCATGCCCTTCGTGCCCGGCGTCGAGGTCTCGGTCACCTGGGGCGGCGAAACCATCCACATCGTCGGCCTTCGGATCGATCCGGAGAACCGGCAACTGGCCGAGGGCCTCGAGCGTACGCGCGCCGGCCGCGACGCGCGCGCCCGGGAAATCGCGGCGCAGCTCGAACGTGCCGGTATACCCGACGCCTACGAGGGCGCACGGAGATACGTCGGCAATCCGGCGATGATCGCGCGCCCGCATTTCGCGCGCCATATCGTCGATCTCGGCATCTGCGACAGCGTCGGCGAGGTCTTCGGCCGCTTCCTCGTCGAGGGCAAGCCGGGTTACGTCCCGCATCGCTGGGCCGCGCTCGACGAGGCCGTGCGCTGGATCCGCGATGCCGGCGGCACCCCGGTGCTCGCGCATCCCGGCCGCTACCGCGTCGACTCGGGCAGGCTGTGGGCGCTGATGTCGGAGTTCCGCGATGTCGGCGGCATCGGCATCGAGGTGCTCAGCGGTTCGCATACGCCGAGCCAGTTCCGCGAGTTCGCCGGGCATGCGCGCGACTTCGGTTTCCTTGCGTCGCGCGGCTCCGACTTCCACGCGCCGGGCGAGAGCCGGGTCGAACTCGGCAGCCTGCCGCCGCTGCCCGACTCGGTCGTGCCCGTCTGGGCCGACTGGCCCGAACTGGCGCTCGTCGTCGACCGGATCGAGGCCGTCCGGTGACGCAGCGCTTCGAACTCCACCCGGGCAATCCGCAGCCGCGCCTGCTGCGCCAGGCGGCCGACGTGCTGCGCGCCGGCGGCGTGCTCGCGGTGCCGACCGATGCCTGCTACGTGCTCGCCTGTCCGCTCGGCGACCGCGATGCCGTCGATCGCCTGCGAGCGATCCGGGGCATCGACGACAAGCATCTGCTCACGCTGATGTGCCGCGACCTGGCCGAGGTCTCGGTGTACGCGCACGTCGACAACCGGCAATATCGGTTCCTGAAGGAGTGGACGCCGGGGCCCTATACCTTCGTGCTGCCGGCCACCAAGGAGACGCCCCGCCGGCTTTGGCACCGCTCGCGCAAGACGATCGGCCTGCGGGTGCCCGATTCGCCGGTCGTCCAGGGCCTGCTCGACGCGCATGGCGAGCCGGTGCTGTGTGCGAGCCTGATCCTGCCCGGCGGCGAGGACCCGCTGCACGAGGCCGACGAGATCCTGGAGAAACTGGCGCGACGCATCGACCTGGTCCTCGACGTCGGCGGCCAGGGCTTCGAGCCGACCACCGTCGTCGACCTGACCGGCGAGGAACCGGTGGTCCAGCGCATCGGCCGTGGCAAGGTCGAAGGCATGCTCGGCACGCGCTGAATGCGCGCCGGACAGCGCAGCCGCGCTGCTACAATCGCCGCACGATGGAACTCGGTCTTGCGCAGCTGATCGCCGTCTACGCGATTCCGGCGATCCTGGCGATCACGCTGCACGAGGCCGCCCACGCGCTGGTCGCTTCGTATCTCGGCGACTCGACCGCCCGGTCGCTGGGCCGCGTCACGGCCAATCCCGTCAGACACGTCGATCCGATCGGCACGCTGCTGGTGCCCTTGCTGATCCTGCTGGTCAGCAAGGGCGGCATGATCTTCGGCTGGGCCAAGCCGGTGCCGGTGATCGCGTCGAACCTGCGCACGCCGGTGCGCGACATGGGCCTGGTGGCGGCCGCCGGGCCGGGGGCCAACCTGCTGATGGCCGTTGCCTGGGCGCTGCTTCTCAAGCTCGCCATCGCCTCCGGCTTCGGCGAGGAATTCGTCGTCCGGATGGCCTATGCCGGGATCGTCGTGAACCTCGTGCTCGCGGTGCTGAACCTGATGCCGGTGCCGCCGCTCGACGGCGGACGCATTCTGACCAGCCTGCTGCCCGAGCGGCTGGCCGCGCCTTACGCACGGCTCGAACCCTACGGGCTGTTCATCCTGCTGGCTCTGTTGGCGACCGGCGTGCTCGGCGGCATCATCGGGCCGCTCGTCGGCGCCGGTCTCGACGGGCTGCTGACCCTTTTCGTCCTGAACTGATTTCGCCATGTCCTCCGAACTCGTCGTCTCCGGCATGCGTCCGACCGGTGCGCTGCACCTGGGCCACTACCACGGCGCGCTGAAGAACTGGGTGCGGCTGCAGTCGCTGTACCCGTGCCTGTACTTCGTCGCCGACTGGCACGCGCTGACTACGCACTACGATTCGCCGGAGGTCATCGGCGACAACGTCTGGGAAATGGTCATCGACTGGCTGGCCGCCGGCATCGATCCGAAGCAGTCGACGCTGTTCGTCCAGTCGCGCGTGCTCGAGCATGCCGAGCTGCACCTGCTGCTGTCGATGTCGACGCCGCTCGGCTGGCTCGAACGCGTGCCCACCTACAAGGACCAGCAGGAAAAGCTCGCCGACCGCGACCTGACGACCTACGGCTTCCTCGGTTACCCGCTGCTGATGTCGGCCGACATCCTGATGTACCGCGCGACGTACGTGCCGGTCGGCGAGGACCAGGTCCCGCACATCGAGGTCACCCGCGAACTGGCGCGCCGCTTCAACCATCTGTACGGGCGCGAGCCGGACCTCGAGGAGAAGGTCAAGGCGGCGGCCGCCAAGCTCGGCGGAAAGAACGCGCGGCTCTACCACCAGCTCCATATGCGCTTCCAGCAGGAGGGCGACGCCGAAGCGCTCGCGCAGGCACGCGCGCTGGTCGAGGCTGCCGGCAGCCTGAGCGAGCTCGACCGCGAGCGGCTGCTCGGCTGGATCTCCGGTCATCGCAAGCAGATCCTCGTCGAGCCGCGGGCACTGCTGACCGAGGCCTCGCGGATGCCGGGCATCGACGGCCAGAAGATGTCGAAGAGCTACGGCAACGCGATCGCGATGCGCGAGGCACCCGAATCGGTCGTGAAGAAGATCCGCAAGATGCCGACCGATCCGGCCCGCGTGCGGCGCACCGATCCCGGCGAACCCGAGCGCTGCCCGGTCTGGCAGCTGCACCTCGTCTACTCCGACGAGGCGACGCGCGAATGGGTGCAGGTCGGCTGTCGCAGCGCAGGCATCGGCTGCCTGGAATGCAAGCAGCCGGTGATCGACGCGATCATCGCCGAGCAGCGGCAGTTCCACGAACGTGCGCAACCGTACCTCGACAGTCCGGCCTTGTTGCGCGACATCGTCGACGACGGCTGCGACCGGGCGCGCAAGCTCGCGCAGCAGACGATGCACGAGGTGCGCGAGGCGATGGGGCTCGGCTACCGATAGAGGTGCAGCCGGCGCAGCGCCGGCAGCGTCTCGAGGAACTCGGCGATCTCGTCGGGCGGCATCGGCTCGGCGATCAGCGCCCCCTGGACCTGGTGGCAGTTCAGCTCGCGCAGTCCGCGCAGCTCGGCGGCGAGCTCGACCCCTTCGGCCATCACCTGCAGCCCGAGCCGACCGGCCATCGTCGTGATCGCCTGCACGATCGCCGCATTGCCGCGGTCGTCGGGCAGGCCCTCGACGAAGGCACGGTCGATCTTCAGGCCGTCGACCGGCAGCTCCTTCAGGTAGGACAGCGACGCGTAGCCGGTCCCGAAGTTGTCGATGATCACGCACACGCCGAGGTCGCGAAGCCGCGCGATCAGCCGGGCCGTGCGCTCGGGATGCTCGACGAAGGCGCTTTCGGTCAGTTCGATGCGCAGCAGCCGCGGCGGCAGCTCGCGTTCGGCGAGCATGCGCTCGAGCGCCAGCACGAAGCCGTCGTCGACGAGCTGGCGTGCCGACACGTTGACGGAGACCGCGATGTCCGGGTGCTCCTGCAGCCCGAGCTGCAGGCGGTCGTCGAGCGCGCGGCGCAGCACCCACAGGCCGATCTCGTGGATCGCCGGCGACTGTTCGGCGCTCGGCAGGAACCGTTCGGGCCGCAGCAGCCCGTGGACCGGATGCTGCCAGCGCAGCAGCGCCTCGATGCAGACGATCTCGCGTTCGCCGACCGCCATCACCGGCTGGTAGTGCAGTTCGATCTCGCCGCGCTCGAAGGCCATCGGCAGGTCGGCGGCCAGCTCGAGCTGCTCGATGCGTTCGGCCGACAGCTCGCCGGAGAAGAAGCGCACGTCGTTGCGCCCCTCGGTCTTGACCTGGTACATCGCGCTGTCGGCGCAGCGCACCAGCAGCTGCGCGTCGCGCGCGTCCTCGGGCGCCATCGCCACGCCGACGCTGGCCGACAGGAACCAGGCCCGCTCGGCCAGCGTCAGCGGCCGCTCGATCGCCGCCAGCAGCTCGCGCGCGATCCGCTCGATCTCGGCGCGCGGCGCGGCCCCGGCCAGCAGCACGACGAACTCGTCGCCGCCGATCCGCGCGGCGAGGTCCTGCGGCCGGATCGCCGAACGCAGTCGCTGCGCGATCTCGACCAGGGCACGATCGCCCGCGGCGTGGCCGATCGTGTCGTTGATCGCCTTGTAGCGGTCGAGGTCGATGTAGAGCAGCGCCAGCGCCTGGCCGACGGCGAGCCGCTGTTCCAGCGTGCGCAGCAGGTTGGCACGGTTCGGCAGGCCGGTCAGCGGGTCGTGCAGCGACGCGTGGCGCAGTTGCTCCTCGGCGCGCGTTCGGCGCAGGTACAGCGACAGCGTGCGCGACAGCGCCGTGGCAAGCGCCGTCACGAACTTCGTGCCGCTCGGGCCGACCGAGCTCAGGAAGACGAGCAGCGAATCGCTGCCTTCGTCGCTTTCGGCGATCGGCACCAGCAGCGCCGCACGCGCGCCGGCCGCCGTCGCGC
The DNA here is from genome assembly GCA_012513825.1 of Limnobacter sp. Taxonomy (GTDB): domain Bacteria; phylum Pseudomonadota; class Gammaproteobacteria; order Burkholderiales; family Burkholderiaceae_E; genus Zeimonas. The sequence continues at coordinate 4,878 of JAAZBL010000234.1, forward strand.
CGAGCCTTTCGGCCAGCCCGGGCTCGGCGTCGATCGGGTCGATCCACGCATGGCCGTCGTCGGCCAGGCAACGCAGTTCGACCGGCAGCGCGACCGTCCGCGCCCCTTCGTGCAGCGAGGCGAGGCCTTCGACGAAGACCGGCGTGCCGGCGCGTTCCCTCGCTTCGAGGCGATCGTCGGCCACGCGCAGCAGGCGCAGGCCGCCGATCCAGCCCAGGCGCGTGCAGACGGCAGCGACGATCGCGCGGATCGCCGACTCGGGCGTGGCGTGGTCGTGCACGATCGTCGCGATCTCGCCTTCGAGCTCCAGCAGCATCCGCTGCTCGCGCTCGCGCGTGACGTTGCGCCCGGTGCCGCGGTAGCCGGCGAAGGCGCCGGCCGCGTCGAAAACGGGCCGGCCGCTGACTTCGAGATGAAGCACGCGCCCGTCGGGGGCGACCAGGCTGAAGTCGAAGCCGTCGATCGGACGATGCGACTGCACCAACGCGCGGTAGCGGTCCCAGCGCGGCGCGAGGAAATCGAACTCGGGCGCTTCCCACGGCCGTCGTCCGACCAGCGCCCGATACCAGGGACCGACCACCGCGTCGATCGAATCCGACAGTTGCGAAAGCCGGTGCTCGGCATCGGTCTCCCAGATCCAGTCGGCGCTGATCAGCGTCAGGTTGCGGAACTTCGCTTCGCTGGCTGCGAGCCGGCGCTGCATCGTGCGCATCGCCGATACGTCCTGGACGATGCCCGACATGCGCGCCACGCGTCCGCGCTCGTGCTCCGGGCGCAGCGCGGCCCGGATCCAGACGAGCCGGCCATCGGGGCGACGGAAGCGAAACTCGGTCTTCAGGTCGCGCCCTTCGCCGACCGCGCGTTGCAGCCCGTCGCACCAGCGCTGGCGGTCGGCCGCGTCGATCGCCGAGACGAAAGCCTCGGGCGCCGGCTCGCCGGCCATCGGGTCGATGCCGAAGAGCCGGAACGCGCCTTCGCTCCAGTGCAGGCGCTGGTCGCCCAGGTCGTGCACCCAGGCGCCGAGGCCAGCGAGTCGTTCGGCGATCTGCTGTTGCCGTCCGATGCCGATTCCGGGTGTCCGGCGGTCGCGGCGCAGCACGCGCTCGCGCACCGAAGGCACGACGAACAGGCCGGCGGCGAGCGCCATGGCAAGCAGCAGGACGAGAGCGATGGTCGTAGGCACGGTGGGCATCGGCGGGGATCCGGTAATCTAGCCGATCGTTTCCGATGTCCGACAACCACGATGTCACATCCGCCCACACTCGAACCCTCGGCCTGGGTGGCGCGCTGGCTCGCCGGACTCCCGTCCGCGACGCGGGTGCTCGACTTCGCCGCGGGCAGCGGGCGCCATGCGCTGCTGGCGCGCTCGCTCGGCATGCGGGTGCTGGCGGTCGATCGCGACGCCCAGGCGCTCGCGTCGCTGGACGGGCCGGGTATCGAGACCCGCGTGCTCGATCTCGAAGCGGGCCCGTGGGAACTCCCGCCGGGCGCCTTCGACGCCGTCGTCGTCGCCAACTACCTGTTCCGTCCGCGCTACGCGCTGTTGTGCGGGTTGCTCGCTCCCGGCGGGCGGCTGATCCACGAGACCTTCGCGCGCGGCAACGAGGCCTTCGGAAGGCCGTCGAATCCGGACTTCCTGCTGCGCGAGGGCGAACTGCTCGAACGCGCCGCAGCCGGCGGGCTCACCGTGATCGGCTACGAGTCCGGCCACACGACGCGCCCGAAGCCGGCGGTCGTCCAGCGCATCTGCGCGCTGCGCCCGCCGCTGCCGGAGTACGGGATCACGCTAGGCTAAACTTGTCGTTTCCCCCCGAAGACGGGTATTTCCCGATGAATGACGGTTATTCCATCATCAAGGGCAGCATGGTCGCGATCGTCAGCCCGATGCACGAGGACGGCAGTCTCGACCTCGACGCCTATCGGCGGCTGATCGACTGGCACATTGCCGAAGGCACGGCGGCGATCGTCGCGGTCGGCACGACCGGCGAATCGCCGACCGTGGACTACGACGAGCACACGACGCTGGTCCGCGTCGCCGTGGAGCACGCAGCCGGCCGTATCCCGGTCATCGCCGGCACCGGGGGCAACTCCACGCGCGAGGCGATCGAGCTCACCGAGCGTGCGCGCAAGGCCGGCGCGCAGGCCACGCTGCAGGTGGTTCCCTATTACAACAAGCCCACGCAGGAAGGCATGTACCGCCATTTCCGCGCAGTTGCCGAGGTCGGGCTGCCGGTCATCCTGTACAACGTGCCGAGCCGCACCGTGGCCGACCTGTCCAACGAAACGGTGCTGCGGCTGGCGAAGACCCCTGGAATCGTCGGCCTGAAGGACGCCACCGGCGACATGCCGCGGGGCGCCGCGCTGATGGCGGCGCTGCCGGCCGAGTTCGGCGTCTACAGCGGCAACGACGACTCGGCACTGGCGCTGATGGCGATGGGCGGACACGGCGTGATCTCGGTGTCGGCCAACGTGGCGCCCGGGCCGATGGCGCGCATGTGCGCGCTGGCTCTGGGCGGCGACTACGTCGGCGCGCTGGCGATCCATCGCAAGCTGCTGCGCCTGCATACCGACCTGTTCGTCGAGGCCAACCCGATTCCGGTCAAGTGGGCACTCGCGGAGATGGGACGCATCGAGCGCGGCATCCGGCTGCCCCTGACGCCGCTTTCGGAAGACAAGCACGCCATCGTGCGCGCCGCGCTCGAATCCTCCGGGGTACTGCATTGATCAGCAAGGCATCGACCAGCAGTTTCGTATCGACGGTCTCGCGTGTCGCCGTCTTCGTGTTCGTCGCTTCGGCGCTGGGCGCCTGCTCGCTCAACGAGAAGATCGACGAGTACGCGCGGATCGACTACAAGTCGTCCGGCAAGCTGCCGCCGCTCGACATTCCGCCCGATCTCGCCAGCCCGCGCGGCGACGGTCGCTTCGACATGCCGGCCGGGCGCGACACCGCGCGCACGGCGTCCGAACGCGGCCGCGTCGCCGCCACCCCCTCGTCGGGCCAGTCGCTGGTGCTGCCCGCGGTGCAGGGCGTGCGCATGGAGCGCTCCGGATCCGAGCGCTGGCTCGTCACCTCGCTGACGCCCGAGCAGTTGTGGCCGCTGCTGCGCGAGTTCTGGCAGGAGTCGGGCTTCATCGTCGAAACCGAATCGCCGCAGACCGGCATCGTCGAGACCGACTGGGCCGAGAACCGCGCCAAGCTTCCGCTCGACGTGATCCGGCGCACGCTCGGCAAGGTCTTCGACTCGGTCTATTCGACCGGCGAGCGCGACAAGTTCCGTACGCGCATCGACCGCGGCCCCGAAGGCACCGAAATTCACATCACGCACCGCGGCATGGTCGAGGTCTACTCCACGACCGACAAGGACCAGACCGTCTGGCAGCCGCGTCCCAGCGACCCGGAACTCGAGGTCGAGTTCCTGCGGCGGCTGATGGTCAAGCTCGGCGCCACGCAGGAAGCGGCCATGCAGGCCTCGCAGGCGCCGACGCCGGCGGCAGCGAACGTGCGGCTGGTCGGCGAGGGCGGCACGAAGGTGCTCGAGATCGACGAGGACTTCGACCGGGCGTGGCGCCAGATCGGCCTCGCGCTCGACCGCGGCGGCTTCACCGTCGACGATCGCGATCGTTCGCAGGGGCTGTATTTCGTGCGCTACATCGACCCCGAGGCGCAGGCGCGAAGGGCGAACAGCAAGCCCGGTTTCCTCGGTCGGATCTTCGGCGGCAAGACGCAGGAGGAAATCTCGCAGCAGTTCCGGCTCAAGGCCGAAAGCGCGGGCTCCGGCACGCAGGTTTCGGTGCTCGATCGCGAAGGCAATACACCGACCGGGATCGACGCCGATACCGCGTCGAAGATCCTCGCGCTGCTGCAGGAAGAGCTCAGGTAACGGGCACGGGCAGGCACCGGGGAGTTTCGCCGTGCGCTTCGCCAGCCTGGGAAGCGGCAGCGAGGGCAACGCGCTGCTCGTCGAGACGCGCGACGGCGCCTCGCTGCAGCGCGTGCTCGTCGACTGCGGATTCGGATTGCGCGAGGCCGAGCGACGGCTGCGCGCACTCGGCTGCGAGCCGGCGACGCTGTCGGCGATCGTGGTTACGCACGAACACGGCGACCATGTCGGCGGCGTGTTCGGGCTGGCCGCTGCGCACGGCATTCCGGTCTACCTGACCCACGGCACGCTGCGCGGGTGCAGCGCGCGTCGCGTCGGCCGGGCGGCCTCGCTGGTGCGCATCGTCGACCCCGGTCGCAGCTTCGAGCTGGCGGCGTTCCGGATCGAGCCGATCGCCGTGCCGCACGATGCCTACGAGCCGGTGCAATACGTGATCGACAGCGGCCATAAGCGGCTGGGCGTGCTGACCGACCTGGGGCACGGAAGCGTTCACGTGATCGAGGCCCTGTCGCGGCTCGATGCGCTGGTGCTCGAATGCAATCACGACGAGGACTTGCTGGCCGGCAACCCGGCCTATCCGCCCGTGCTGAAGCGGCGGATCGCCGGCCCCTGGGGACACCTCGGCAACGCCGAGTCGGCGCGTATTCTCGCGACGATCGACCGGAGCCGGCTGCGTGTCGTCGTCGCCGCGCACCTCAGCCAGCAGAACAACCGGCCCGAACTCGCGCGCCGGGCGTTGGCCGGGGCGCTGGAATCGGCTCCGGAGGAGATCCGCGTCGCCGACCAGGCCGACGGCCTCGCCTGGCTGGACGTTTGAATCGGGCGACGCGGGGTCCGGGACGGAGGGCTCCCGGACCTCGTCCCGTTTCTCGTTACTGCTTGGTTTCGCTGGCCGCGTTGCGAGCCGCCTGGGCGGCGCGATCGGCAGCTGCCTTGGCTGCTTCGGCGGCATTGGCCGCCTTGTCCTGGCCGGCCTCGGCGGCGGCGCTGGCAGCTTCGCCGGCCGAGCGTGCAGCGTCTTTCGCCGAATCGACGGCCGAGTTCGCAGCGTCGC
>JAAZBL010000235.1 GCA_012513825.1 Limnobacter sp.
CAGGCGCGCCGGCTGGCGGGTGACCTCGCGCGCGCCTGGCAGGCGGCGCTGATGCTGCGCTGGGCCCCGTCGGACGTGGCCGCCGCGTTCTGCGCCGGCCGGCTAGACGATGCGCGCGCGAGCGGCGATCAGGCCTTCGGCACGCTGCCTGCGAGCGTCGACCTGACGGCGATCGTCGAACGGGCGACGCCGAGCATGCCGAGCAGCTGAGGCGGTTCGGAGATCAGGTGGTCGGCGCCCCAGTGCTCGGGCGCCAGCTCGCCGCAGAAGCCGTAGGCCGCTGCAACCGTGCGCATCGCGGCCGCGCGGCCCGCCTCGATGTCGCGCAGGTCGTCGCCGACGTAGACGCAGCGCGTCGGGTCGACGCCGGCCAGCCGCGCGCCGTGCAGCAGCGGTGCCGGATGCGGCTTCGCGTGCGGCGTCGTGTCGCCGCCGATCGCGCAGACCGAGCGTTCGAACAGCCCGAGCCCCCGCATGATCGAATGCACGTAACGCTCGACCTTGTTGCTGATCACGCCCCACGGGACGCCGGCTTCTTCGAGCGACTCGAGGACGATGTCCATGCCTTCGAACAGGCAGGTGCGCACGACCATCGCGTCTTCGTAGCGGGCGAGGAATTCGTCGCGCAAGGCAGGGTAGGACGGATCGGTCGTCTGCACGCCGAGCCCGCGGCCGATCAGCCCGCGCGCGCCCATCGATGCGACCTGGCGCAGCGACTCGAACGGCAGCGGCGCAAGGCCCCGCTCGGCGCGCATCGCCTGGATCGGCCCGACCAGGTCGTGCGCGGTGTCGGCCAGCGTGCCGTCGAGGTCGAAGAACACCGCCTGCGGATGGAACGCGCTCATGCCGGCTTGCGCGCCGCGATTGCGTAGTTCACGGTGATGTCGTGCGGATCGAGCCGATACGTATCGTTCAGCGGGTTGTAGGTCAGTCCCATCGTCCGGACCGTTTCGAGGCCGCTGCGACGCGCGGCGGCCACGAGTTCCGACGGCCGGATGAACTTCGCATATTCGTGCGTGCCGCGCGGCAGCAGCCGCAGCAGGTACTCGGCGCCGATGATCGCGAACAGGAAGGACTTCGGGTTGCGGTTGATCGTCGAGAAGAACAGCCAGCCGCCGGGTTTCGCGAGCCGCGTGCAGGCGCGCACGACCGATTCGGGATCGGGCACGTGCTCGAGCATTTCCATGCAGGTGACGGTATCGAAACTTTCCGGCATCTCGGCAGCCAGCGCCTCGACGGCGACGCGCCGGTACCGAACCGGGACACCGGTTTCCAGCGCGTGCAGTTCGGCAACCTGCAGCGGCCGGTCGGCGAGGTCGATGCCGAGCACGTCGGCGCCGCGCGTGGCCATCGACTCGGCCAGGATGCCGCCGCCGCAGCCGACGTCGACGACGCGGCGTCCGGCCAGCGGGGCCAGTTCGTCGATCCAGTCGAGCCGCAACGGGTTGATCCGGTGCAGCGGCTTGAACTCGGACTCGGGATCCCACCATCGCGCAGCGAGCGCCTGGAATTTCGCCAGTTCGGCGGGATCGGAGTTCGCGGGCCGCGATGCGGTGCCCGATGGCATGGATTCGGCAGTCACTCGGCGATTGTAGTGGATCGCCGCGGGCGAAAAAAAACCCCGCCGCAGCGGGGTTTCGGCAACGGGACCGGCGCGAGGCCGGTCCGGGGCCGGGATCAGCGACGCGGACGGGTGCCGACCACTTCGACTTCCACGCGACGGTTCTTCGCGCGGCCTTCGCGGGTGCGGTTGTCGGCGATCGGTTGCAGCTCGCCCTTGCCTTCCGTGTAGATCCGGTTGGCGTCGATGCCCTTGCTGACCAGGTAGGCCTTGACGGCCGCGGCGCGACGCTCGGACAGCGCCTGGTTGTATTCCTCGGTGCCGATCCAGTCGGTGTGGCCGACGGCGATCACGACTTCGAGGTTCACGCCTTCCAGCTTCGAGACCAGGTCGTCGAGGCGCTCCTTGCCTTCCGGCTTGACGACGTACTTGTCGAAGTCGAAGAAGGTGTCGGCAGCAAACGTGACTTTCTCGCTGGTCGGAGCCGGGGCGGGCGCGGGGGCCGGAGCCGGGGCGGGCGCGGGAGCCGGAGCGGGCGGGGGCGCTTTCTTGGGCAGCAGGTCGGCGTCGCACTGCTCGGTCGCGTCGGCCGGAGTCCAGTAGCCGGTACGCCAGCAGTGCCCGAACGGGTTGACGACGACATTGCTGTCGGGGCTGATGACGTAGCCGCTGTTCTTGGGATCTGCGGGCTGGGCAACGGCGATCGTCGAAGCCGACAGCATCGCCGCAGCAACCAGGTAAGCCAATTTGACCGGTTTGTTCATGTTTCTCCTCTCGGTAGAACGCGATTCAGCGGGAGTGGGAGTGGATACGAGACAGGCTGAACCGCATCGATCGAGCCCCGGGAAAGATGGGCTGCCAACTCAGCCTGACAGGATTTCACCGAGGCGATTGTGCCACACGGATGTGCGCCCAACTACTTCGGAAAGCCCTTGTCTCGCGCCTTCGGAGGCCAGTTGTCGTTTCTGGACAACAGGTTTGCCGTCGACCCAAACGTGCCGAACATGCTCTCGCCCGGCCGCGTGGATCAGTTGCGCGAGCGGCTCGAAGACCGGCTGCAGTTCGGGTGCGGACAGGTCGATGGCGACCAGGTCCGCGCGCTTTCCGGGCTCGATCGATCCGACCCGGTCTTCGAGCCCGAGCGCCGTCGCCGCATCGAGCGTCATCGCCTGCAGGACCTTCGCCGCCGGCCAGGTTTCGGCCCGTCCGGAACTGCCCTTGGCCAGCAATGCCGCGGTGCGCGCTTCCTGCAGCAGGTCGAGCCGGTTGTTGCTGGCCGACCCGTCGGTGCCGATACCGACGCGGATGCCGAGCTCGAGCATCCGCGCCGTCGGAGCGATGCCGCTGGCAAGCTTCAGGTTCGAATG
>JAAZBL010000236.1 GCA_012513825.1 Limnobacter sp.
CGCCAACTGCAACGGACCGTCCGATGGAGAAACTGATGTCCGAAGAACAGACCCGCCCCTTCGATTCGCCGCTGCCTCTGCTGCCGCTGCGCGACGTGGTCGTGTTCCCCCACATGGTGATTCCGCTGTTCGTCGGAAGGCCCAAATCGATCAAGGCGCTCGAGTCGGCAATGGACGGCGGCAAGAGCATCATGCTGGTCGCGCAGAAGAACGCGTCGAAAGACGAGCCTTCGGCCGCCGACATCCACTCGATCGGTTGCGTATCGAACATCCTGCAGATGCTCAAGCTGCCCGACGGCACCGTGAAGGTGCTGGTCGAAGGCGCCCGTCGCGCGCGCATCGTCGAGGTCGACGACAGCGGTGCGCACTTCGTCTGCGAACTGGCCCCGGTCGAAGCCGACGACGACACCAACCCCGAGAGCGAGGCGCTGCGGCGCGCGATCCTGGCGCAGTTCGACCAGTACGTGAAGCTGAACAAGAAGATTCCGCCCGAGATCCTCGCTTCCTTGAACGGCATCGACGATCCGGGCCGCCTGGCCGACACGATCGCCGCGCACCTGCCGATTCGCATCGAGCAGAAGCAGGACATCCTCGAAACCAGCTCGGTCGCCGAGCGGCTCGAGAAGCTGCTCGCACAGATCGAGACCGAGCTCGACATCCTGCAGGTCGAGAAGCGCATCCGTGGCCGCGTCAAGCGGCAGATGGAAAAGAGCCAGCGCGAGTACTACCTGAACGAGCAGGTCAAGGCGATCCAGAAGGAGCTCGGCGAAGGCGAGGAGGGCGCCGACTTCGAGGAGCTCGAGAAGAAGATCAAGGCCGCCCGGATGCCGAAGGAGGCGCTGAAGAAGGTCGAGGCCGAGCTGAAGAAGCTCAAGCTGATGTCGCCGATGTCGGCCGAAGCCACGGTCGTGCGCAACTTCATCGATACGCTGATCAGCCTGCCCTGGAAGAAGAAGAGCAAGATCAACGACGACCTGGCCAACGCCGAGAAGGTGCTCGACGACGATCACTACGGACTCGAGAAGGTCAAGGAACGGATCCTCGAATACCTGGCCGTGCAGCAGCGCGTCGACAAGCTGAAGTCGCCGATCCTGTGCCTGGTCGGGCCGCCCGGCGTCGGCAAGACCTCGCTGGGCCAGTCGATCGCGCGCGCCACGAACCGCAAGTTCGTCCGCATGGCGCTCGGCGGCGTGCGTGACGAGGCCGAGATCCGCGGCCACCGGCGCACGTACATCGGCTCGATGCCGGGCAAGATCCTGCAGAACCTCGCTCGCGTCGGCGTGCGCAACCCGCTGTTCCTGCTCGACGAGGTCGACAAGCTCGGCATGGACTTCCGCGGCGATCCGGCAAGCGCGCTGCTCGAGGTGCTCGATCCCGAGCAGAACAGCACCTTCGTCGACCACTACGTCGAGGTCGAGTACGACCTGTCCGACGTGATGTTCGTCGCCACGGCCAACACGCTGAACATCCCGCCGCCGCTGCTCGACCGGATGGAAGTGATCCGGCTGTCCGGCTACACCGAGGACGAGAAGGTCAACATCGCCCAGCGCTACCTGCTGCCCAAGCAGATGCGCAACAACGGCCTGAAGCCCGAGGAGTTGTCGGTCACCGAGGCGGCGCTGCGCGACATCGTGCGCTACTACACGCGCGAGGCCGGCGTGCGCTCGCTCGAGCGCGAGATCAGCAAGATCTGCCGCAAGGTCGTCAAGACGCTGCTGCTGAACAAGCAGAGCGACAAGGCGCGGCAGGAACGCAAGATCGTCGTCGGGCCGAAGAACCTCGACAAGTACCTGGGCGTGCGCCGCTACAGCTTCGGAATCGCCGAGAAGGAGAACCAGATCGGGCAGGTGACCGGGCTGGCCTGGACCGAGGTCGGCGGCGAGTTGCTGACGATCGAGGCGGTCGCGGTTCCGGGCAAGGGCAAGACGACCTTCACCGGCAAGCTCGGCGACGTCATGCAGGAGTCGATCAAGGCTGCGATCACCGTCGTGCGCCGGCGTGCGCAGCGGCTCGGCGTGCCGGCCGACTTCCACGAGAAGCGCGACCTGCACATCCACGTGCCCGAAGGCGCGACGCCGAAGGACGGCCCGAGCGCGGGTATCGCGATGACGACGGCGCTGGTCTCGGTGCTGACCGACGTGCCTGTGCGCGCCGACGTCGCGATGACCGGCGAGATCACGCTGCGCGGCGAAGTGCTGGCCATCGGCGGGCTCAAGGAGAAGCTGCTGGCCGCGCATCGCGGCGGCATCAAGACGGTGCTGATCCCGGAGGAGAACGTCAAGGACCTGGCGGAGATCCCGGACAACGTGAAGAACCGTCTCGAGATCGTGCCGGTGCGCTGGATCGATCGCGTGCTCGAGGTTGCGCTCGAGCGCGTTCCGCGCCCGCTGCCCGAAGACGAGGCGGCTGGCGCGGCCGTTCCGGCCTCCGACAAGCCGGCCACGGGCGACGTCGTCACGCACTGAAATGCCGCGTCGCTAGCGCGTTCGACGAGGGGCAGGGTGCCGGCCGGCGCAGCTTGACACTGCGCTGGCCGGGCGATTAAATACGCGCTCTGCTACGCTGGCCGACCCCGGCCGCGTCACTCAAAAAAATCAACGCGCAGCCGAATTCGAGTGCGCTCATTCCACCAAGAGATCCTGTGAGGGGGTACTAGTGAACAAGTCCGAACTGATCGACCACATTGCGTCGGAAGCCGACATCTCGAAGGCTGCGGCGGGGCGCTCGCTCGATGCGTTGATCGGCGCGATCCGCACGACGCTGAAGAAGGGCGGCTCGGTAACGCTGGTCGGTTTCGGCACTTTCTCGGTCGGCAAGCGCGCCGCGCGAACCGGTCGCAATCCGCGCACCGGTGACACGATCAAGATCAAGGCAGCCAAGCTGCCGAAGTTCAGGCCGGGCAAGGGCCTGAAGGACGCGATCAACTGAGTTCCGGAACCCGTGCAGGGCTCGCTTGGGCACGTTTTTTTTGATGTATACTGTCGGTCTTTGCAGCTGAGCGAATATCGGGTTTTCTAGGAATTCGTTCGGCTGGGGCGAAGCGGGGGTGCTTAGCTCAGTTGGTAGAGCGGCGCCCTTACAAGGCGTAGGTCGGGAGTTCGAGCCTCTCAGCACCCACCAACGCAGCGCCCGAAGAGAATACTGGAGTGGTAGTTCAGTTGGTTAGAATACCGGCCTGTCACGCCGGGGGTCGCGGGTTCGAGTCCCGTCCACTCCGCCAACACTCGAAGGGCGAACGAAAGTTCGCCCTTTTTTTTCCGGAAGGCGAACCCGCCGTCGATCGGGTCGGCGGGTCGGTTCGTCGGGCGACAACCCGGCAAGCCCGGGCGAGAGCCCGGTAAAGAGACAGGCCGCTTACGCATGTTCGATTCGATCCGCAAGCATCAGCGCATCCTCCAGTTCGTTCTGGTGATCCTGATCTTTCCGGCATTCGCGTTCTTCGGCATCCAGGGCTACGACCGCTTCTTCTCCGCCGGCGACGCAGTCGCCAAGGTCGGCGACTTCGAGATTTCGATCCAGGAGTTCGACCAGGC
>JAAZBL010000023.1 GCA_012513825.1 Limnobacter sp.
CGCGTGCCGAGCAGGTTTTCGATCCGGACCGCGGCGACGTTGAGCGCCGACAGCATCCGCTCGAACAACTGCTGGCCGTCGAAGCGATGGACCAGCGGCACCCGCTCGAGCGTGCCGAGCTTCAGGTGACGCTGCAGCATCAGGTACAGCAGGATCCCGCCGATCATCGCAAGCAGGCTCATGATCAGCGGCACGTTGAAGCCGTGCCAGATGGCCAGGCTGTAGTAAGGCGTTTCGGCCCCGAGCACCGACGCGGTCGCGTGCAGCAGCAGCGGGCCGATCGTCAAGGCCGGCAGCACGCCGACGACGACACAGGCAACGGCCAGCACCTCGACCGGAAAGCGCATCCAGTGCGGCGGCTCGTGCGGTTCCTTCGGCAGGTCGTCGGCCGGCGGCCCGAAGAACACCTCGTGAATGAAGCGCAGCGAGTAGGCGACGCTGAACGTGCTGCCGATCACCGCGGCGATCGGCAGGCTCAGGTCCCGGGGCGAACCGGCCCAGTACGCTTCCTGGAAGAACATTTCCTTCGACAGGAAGCCGTTGAGCAGCGGCACGCCGGCCATCGCCGCGCTGGCCACGATCGCCAGCGTGCCGGTGATCGGCATTGCGTTGAACAGCCCGCTCAGCCGGCGCAGGTCGCGCGTGCCGGTCTCGTGTTCGATGATGCCCGCGGCCATGAACAGCGAAGCCTTGAAGGTCGCGTGGTTCATCGTGTGGAAGATCGCCGCGACCGCCGCCAGCGGCGTGCCGATGCCGAGCAGCGTCGTGATCAGGCCCAGGTGGCTCAAGGTCGAGTAGGCGAGCAGGCCCTTGAGGTCATGCTGGAAGATGGCGATGAAGGCGCCGAGCACGAAGGTGGCGACGCCCGCCGCGCCGATGATCCACGTCCATTCCTCCGTGCCCGCCAGCACCGGCCAGAAGCGCGTGAGCAGGAACACGCCGGCCTTGACCATCGTCGCCGAATGCAGGTACGCCGAGACCGGCGTGGGCGCGGCCATCGCACGCGGCAGCCAGAAGTGGAACGGGAACTGCGCGCTCTTCGTCAATGCGCCGAGTGCGATCAGCACCAGGATCGCCCGGTACCAGCCGTGCTCGCGGATCGCGTCGCCCGAAGCGAGCACCGCGTCGAGCTCGTAGCTGCCGACGACGTGGCCCATCATCAGCAGGCCGGCGAGCAGGCACAGTCCGCCGGTGACGGTGATCGTGAACGCCATCCGCGCGCCGCGGCGCGCGTCGGGCCGGTGATGCCAGTAGCCGATCAGCAGGAACGAGACGAGGCTCGTGAGCTCCCAGAACAGCGCGAGTTGGATCAGGTTGCCCGACAGCACGATGCCGAGCATCGCGCCCATGAAGGCCATGAAGAACGAAAAGAAGCGCGGCACCGGATCCGACGGCGACATGTAATAGCGCGCATACAGCACGACCAGCGCGCCGATCACCAGGACCAGCATCGCGAACAGCCACGAGTAGCCGTCGAGGCGCAGCGTGAAATCCAGGCCCAGCGCCGGCATCCAGGCGAGCCGGAAGTGCAGGACCTCGCCGGCAGCGATCGCCGGGTACATCGAAATCATCAGCCCGGTCGCGATCAGCGTGAGCAGGCCGCCGAGCCACGCCTCCCGGTTGCGCGCGTCGTGCGGCAGCAGCGCGGCGAGCACGCTGCCGACGAATGGCAACAGGAGGACGAGCATCAGCTTCATGGGTATCGCATTGTACGGAACGGCAGCCCTGGGCTCTGTGCTAACGTCGCCGAAAGATCGCTGCGAGGAACGGACAGATGAGCGAAATTCGCGACGGTTTCGTCGGCACCATCGGCAACACGCCGCTGATCCGGCTGCGCAAGGCCTCGGAAGCCACCGGCTGCGAAATACTCGCCAAGGCAGAATTCCTGAATCCGGGCGGCTCGGTCAAGGACCGCGCCGGCCTGTACATGATTCTCGATGCCGAGAAGCGCGGCGTGCTGCGGCCGGGCGGCGTCGTCGTCGAAGGCACGGCGGGCAACACCGGCATCGGGCTGACGCTGGTCGCCAATGCACGCGGCTACCGCACGATCATCGTGATCCCCGAGACCCAGAGCCAGGAGAAGAAGGACCTGCTGCGGCTGTACGGCGCCGATCTGCGTGAGGTGCCGGCGCTGCCGTTCAAGGATCCGGGCAACTACGTCCACGTGTCCGCCCGGCTCGCCGAAGAGCTGGCTGCGTCGGAGCCCGACGGCGTGCTGTACGCAAACCAGTGGGAAAACCTGGCCAATCGCAACGGCCACGTCGAGTCGACCGGACCCGAGATCTGGCGCCAGACCGGCGGCAAGGTCGACGGCTTCACCTGTGCGATCGGCACCGGAGGCACGCTGGCCGGTGTCGCGATCTACCTGAAGTCGCAGAACCCGGCGATCCGGATCGCCGCAGCCGACCCGGAGGGCGCGGCGATGTACGAGTGGATCAGGAACGGCCGTCTCGAG
>JAAZBL010000237.1 GCA_012513825.1 Limnobacter sp.
GCCCGACGGCCTGCTCGTCGACACGCTCTACGGCGAAGAGGTCGAACGGCTCCGCCTCGACGGCGCACGGCTGTGCGAGTTCACGAAGCTGGCGGTGGAAACCGGTGAACGATCGCGCGAAGTGCTCGCGATGATCTTCCACATCGCCTACATGTACGCGCGCCGCCTGCACGATTGCACCGACCTGCTCATCGAGGTGAATCCGCGCCACGTGCGCTTCTATCGTGCTGCGTTGGGCTTCGAGGTCTGCGGGCCCGAGCGCATGTGCCCGCGTGTGCATGCGCCTGCGGTGCTGCTCAGGCTGGACCTGGCGCACTGCGAGCGACAGATCGAACTGTTCGGCGGCCACCGCGAACTCGCGCCGAAGATGCGTTCGCTGTATCCGCTGGCGTTCTCGCCCGAAGAGGAAGCAGGGATCTGCGGGCGCCTGCGTCAGCTGGGCTGACGCAGGACGCTCCGGCCGCGCGAGCCGCGCCGGCCGCCCCGACCGCTCCGGCCGCCGCCGGTCCGAGGCGGCTCGCGCAGCCCGCTCAGATCCGCTGTCCCAGTTGCGTGACGATCGGAATCCGGGCAACCCTGATCGACGGCAGCAGCGCCCCGAGCACCGCCGAAACGACGCCGACGAGCGACGCCGACACGATCGCTCCCGGCGTCAACAGGATGCGTGCCGTGAAGCCGGCCTCGGCGTTCGGCGGTGGGGGCATCGGTATGCCGATCCACGACAGCCCGCTGCCGACCGCGACCGCCAGCAAGGAGCCGAGAATCGCCCCGAGCGTCCCGAGCACGGCGCTCTCCAGCACGATCAGGGCGACGACGGTGCGAGACCGTGCCCCGAGAGCACGCATCGTTCCGAATTCCGCGGTCCGCTCGAACACCGTGATGTTCGTGCTGGTGAGTACGCTCATTGCGATCAGGCACAACGCGATCAGTTGCAGCACGCCGAACTGTCGTGCATACAGCTCGCGCGTGTTCGCGTAGAAGTCGGACAGCTCGTACCACGGCCTTGCGTCGAGATCCGAGAGCTCCGGAAGCTGGCGGATCGACTCGAGCACGGCCGCGGTCCGATCGGTGTCTTCCAGTCCGACCACCAGCGTGTTCACGCCGGCCACCTGCACCAGTTCCTGCGCTTCGACAAGCCGGACTCGCACCGCTCGATCGTCGTAGTCCTTGGTGAAGGTGCGGAACACGCCTGCGACTCCCAGCTCCAGCGCGTTCAGCGAACCGTCGAAGGTCGCAGCCGTCAGCGTGACGAAGTCGCCCGCACGAACGCCGAGCTGCCGCGCCACGCCTTCGCCCAGCAACGCCGAGAACTCGGCAGCGCGCTCCAGCCTCACGCCGTCGAGCAGGCTCAGGTAGTCGCCGGCATCCGCCTCGAGTTCGGGTTCGCTGCCGACGACCTCGACGGGCAGCTCGCGGTTCGACGCATTGAGCACGCCCGACAGCTGCAGGCGGCCGGCGACCGTCCGCACACCGGCTTGCCGTGCGAGCGCTTTCCGGATCGCGGCGTCGTCTTCGATGACGAAGGCCTCGGGGCGACCGGCGCCACCGTCGCGGAACCCGGGACGCGCCAACTGGATGTGGCCGAGCTGCCCCTTGACCGTCGCTTCGCCGAGCTGCCTGAACACGTCCTGGATGAACCCGTCGGCGAGCGCCAGACCCATGACCCCGATCGAGATCCCCGCCAGCGCGAAGACGCTGTGCCGGACCTGCCGGAGCAGGTTTCGCAAGGCGACGCGGAACAGCTTGTCGAATGGCATGGATTGGCGCGAGCGGAGTAGCGGGGCCGTCATCGATCCGAGCGCAACGCGTCGACGATCGTCACGCGCGACGCTCGCAATGCCGGAAGCAGCGATGCAAGCAGGCAGACGGCGAGCACGGAAAGGAACGCCTGCGCAGCGCTGCCGGCCGAGAAACTGATGCCGCCGGTGAACCCGTGCGCAGTGCCGGGCGGCGGCGGCATCGGGATGCCGATGCGCGTGACGATCGCCGCGATCGCCCCGCCCAGAACGACGCCGGCCAGGCCGCCGACGACCCCCATCACCAGAGCCTGGCCGACATACTTGCGGGCAACGTGCCGGCGACGCGCGCCGAGCGCCATCATCGTGCCGATCTCGCGCTGCTGCTCGAGTACGTTGCGGGCCATCGTGTTCGAGGTCGCCAGCAACACGATGACGAGGATCACCGTGCGCACGAAGCCCAGTTGCCGGCTGAAGAGATCGACGGTCTTGTTGTAGAAGTCCGCCAGTTCGTTCCATACCTTGACCTGCACCGGCTGGCCGGCGAGCGCCGGGCGCAGGCGTTGCGCCGCCGGTCCGGCATCGCCGGTATCGGGCAGCAGGATCATCAGCCTGGACACGTCCTCGCTGCGCATCAGCCGATGTGCGGCAAGCATCGGCAGGCGCAACGCGCGGTCGTCGTAGGCCTTGGTCGCGGTATGGAAGATCCCGCCGACCACCGCTTCGATGGCGTTGACGCCACCGGCCGGAAGGTTGACGAGCAAGGTCACGGTATCGCCGACGCCGGCATCGATGCTCTTCGCGAGCCCCTCGCCGAGAAGCACCCTGTCCGGGTCGTCGTCGGCCAATGCCCGACCCTCGCTCAGCACGACGGCCTTCGACATCGCGGCTTCCCTGTCCGGTTCGACGCCTTCGCCGAGGAAACCGACCGTGCGTTCACCGTGAGCGATCAGCCCCGAGAAGCTCAGCCGGGCTGCGACGACCGTGCCGGGATAGTCGGCGAGCGCCTGCTCGACGGCCTGCCGCAATTCCCCGCGCTGCGCGTCGCCGCCCAACCGCACATCTTCGTTCTCGGGGACCACCTGCAGGTGGGCGAAGTGCGCACGAATGATGTCCTCGCGGAAGACGAAGAAGGTTCGATCGATGAACCCGTCGGCCAGGATAAGCGCCAATGCCCCCAGCATCACCGTCAGGCAGACGGTGAGCACACGCTGCGGCTCTCGCAGGAAGGCGAGCGCGAACCGGATTCTGGTCGTGTCGAAGTTCATGAACCGCGCAGACTATCAGCACGAGGCGCAGCGTCAACGACGCTCCGAGCGCCCGGTCTGCTCCGCCCGACGGCCGCTGCGTTGGCTCGTACAATGCCGGTTGAACGATACTCCGGCTCCATGCGCGACAACAGACCCAGCAAGCCGGGCGGCAAGCCGTCCGGCGTGGCCTCGCCACCGCCCTCCAATTTCATCCGCACGACGATCGAGGCCGACCTGCAGGCGGGCCGCCACGAGGGCCGCCGCTGGGCCGGCCACCCGGGCGTCGCAGCCGTGCATCGGCAGGCGCCGCTCGATCCCGCCGCGATCCGCACGCGCTTTCCGCCCGAACCCAACGGCTACCTGCACATCGGCCATGCGAAGTCGATCTGCCTGAACTTCGGGCTGGCGCGCGACTACGGCGGGCGCTGCCACATGCGCTTCGACGACACGAATCCCGAGAAGGAGGAGCAGGAGTACGTCGACGCGATCGTCAACGCGGTGCGCTGGCTCGGCTTCGGCTGGAAGGACGAGCACGAGGACAACCTGTACTTCGCCAGCGACTACTTCGACGCGTTCTACGAAATGGCCGAATGGCTCGTGACGGCCGGTCACGCCTACGTCGATTCGCAGAGCGCCGAAGAGATGCGGATGAATCCCGGCACGCTGACCGAACCGGGGCGCAACTCGCCGTTTCGCGACCGCCCGGCCGACGAGAGCCTGCGGCTGCTGCGCGAGATGCGCGACGGCAGGCACGCCGAAGGCACGCAGGTATTGCGCGCGAAGATCGACATGGCTTCGCCGAACCTGAACATGCGCGATCCGGCGCTGTACCGGATCCGCTTCGCCGAACATCACCGCAGCGGCGACCGCTGGTGCATCTATCCGATGTACGACTATGCGCATCCGATCGAGGACGCGCTCGAGAACATCACGCATTCGATCTGCACGCTCGAGTTCGAGGACCACCGGCCGCTCTACGACTGGCTGCTCGAGCGGCTTGCCGAAGGCGGCTTCTTCGACAAGCCGCTGCCGCAGCAGATCGAGTTCGCGCGGTTGAACCCGACCTATCTGGTCACCAGCAAGCGCAAGCTGCGCGAACTGGTTGCCACCGGGCTCGTCGACGGTTGGGACGATCCACGGATGCCGACGCTCGCCGGGCTGCGCCGACGCGGCTACACGCCCGAATCGATCCGGCGGTTCTGCGACGGCAGCGGCGTATCGAAGGCCAATTCGTGGATCGACATCGGCGCGCTCGAGCAGGCGCTGCGCGACGACCTCGACGACAAGGCGCCGCGTGCGGTGGCCGTGCTCGATCCGCTGAAGCTGATCATCGACAACTGGCCGGTCGGGCTCGAAGACGAATGCGAGGCGCCGGTCCATCCGAAGCAGCCCGAGCGCGGCAAGCGACGCTTCCCGATCGGCGGCGAACTGTGGATCGAGCGCGAGGATTTCGCCGAGGAGCCGCCGAAGGGCTTCTTCCGGCTGTATCCGGGCAACCGCGTGCGCCTGCGCTACGGCTACGTCATCGAGTGCACGGGCTGCGACAAGGATGCCGACGGCCGCGTGACCGCCGTCCACGCCAATTACCTGCCCGATTCGAAATCGGGGACTCCGGGCGCCGACGTCTACAAGGTCAAGGGCAACCTGCATTGGGTTTCCGCCGCGCACGCGCTCGAAGCCGAGGTACGGCTGTTCGACCGCCTGTACCGCGAAGCGCAGCCCGAAGCCGAAGGCCGCGACCACAAGGACGCCATGAATCCCGACTCCAAGCGGGTCGTGCGCGCGATGCTCGAACCGACGCTGGCCGGCGCGCTGCCGGAAGACCGCTTCCAGTTCGAGCGGCACGGCTACTTCGTTGCCGATCGCGTCGATTCGAAACCCGGTGCGCCAGTCTTCAACCGGGCCGTGACGCTGAAGGATTCCTGGGGCGGGGGTAAGCGCTAGTCCGCTGCGGCACCCGAAATTGCGACGCAACGACTAGCTTCGCTGCCGAAGCGCGGCATCGCCGACGAACGGGTTGGATGCGCGCTCGGCGCCGAAGGTCGACATCGGCCCGTGTCCCGGCACGAAGGAGACATCGTCTCCCAGCGGCCACAGCTTCGTCGTGATCGAACGGATCAGCGTGTCGTGGTCGCCGCGCGGAAAGTCGGTGCGCCCGATCGAGCCCTGGAACAGCACGTCGCCGACGATCGCCAGTCGCGCGCCGGCGTGGAAGAAGACGATGTGGCCGGGCGTGTGCCCCGGGCAGTGAAGGACCTGCATCTGCTGCGCACCGAACTCGACCGTATCGCCCTCGTCGAGCCAGCGATCGGGCACGAACGCGTCGATCGGCGGAAAACCGAACATTCGCCCCTGGGTCGGCAACTGGTCGATCCAGAACGCGTCTTCCCGGTGCGGGCCTTCGAGGGGAACGCCATGGCGCCGCGCGAACTGTTCCGATTGTCCGCAGTGATCGATGTGGCCGTGCGTGAGGAAAACCTTCTCGAGCGCCGCGCCGGTGCCGCGCAGCGCCTCGTCGATACGGCCGAGGTCGCCGCCCGGGTCGAAGACCGCGGCGCGGCGCGTCTGCTCGCAAACGAGCACCGAACAATTCTGGGCGAACGGAGTAACGGGAACGATCAGCAGTTTCACGTAGCGGAGCGGGAGTCGTCAGGGGCGTGGCCGGGTATCGGTCACGGCGGGTCACGAGCGCGATTGCGACGGATCGGCGGCCGGCCAGGCGGCCGCCATCAGCAGTTCCTTCGGGATCGTTTCGAGCGCGGCCTCGTGCGTGGCTTCGACGATCACCGGCGGCGCCACGCCGGCCTGCCAGGCTTCGAGCCAGCGCGCGGCGCACAGGCACCAGCGGTCGCCCGGCGACAGGCCGCGAAAGCGGTAGGCAGGCATCGGTGTCGTCAGGTCGTTTCCCCGGGCCATGGAGAAGGCGAGGAACTCGGCCGAGACGCGCACGCAGACGACGTGCTGGCCCAGGTCTTCGGGTCCGGTCTCGCAGCAACCGCTGCGCGTGAACCCGGTCAGCGGATCGTAGGAGCAGGCGAGCAGCGGACCACCGAGGATATTTCGCGAAAGGACGGGCGTTTCCATCTGGTCGACCGGATTTGCTGGGACCCGGGCCCTGCATGGTTCGAAAAGCACGCGATCTCGGGCTCAACGAGCATTTATACCATCGGGTCGGGTGGCGTCGCACCGTGGGGTTTCGACCGGTCCGCCTTTGTTCCTCCGGCATGAAACATCCATGGGGCGACCCGGGGCGCGAGCTGTCGGACTTCTTGACACCCGGTGACGCCGGACAAGGCGTGCGTCGAGCAAAGGCTGGATCGGACCGCGACCCCGCTGCAACGGACAAGGCCAGATCACGAGCCGGCGCGGGCTTGCGCCCCGCCGCGTTCCTCGCGTCGGAAGCCCGGTGCGCGTCCGGGCGCGCGGCACGGATGTTGCTTGA
>JAAZBL010000024.1 GCA_012513825.1 Limnobacter sp.
CCGACGTAGAACAGGATCCGCTCGCCGGCCTCGTCGAAGACCGGCGTGATGACCGTGACGTCGGGCAGGTGCGTGCCGCCGGCGTAGGGGTCGTTCAGCATGTAGACGTCGCCGGGCTTCAGCGGATCGCGCGGCCGACGGCTGCCTGCCGCCGGTCCGTCGCCGGCGGCGCCCGCACCCGAGGCCGCGTTCGGATCGGCCTGCGGCGCGACGTGTTCGCGGATCACCGCCTGCACGCTGGCGCCCATGGAGCCCAGGTGCACCGGCATGTGCGGCGCGTTGGCCACCAGGTTGCCGTCGGCGTCGAAGATCGCGCAGGAGAAGTCGAGCCGCTCCTTGATGTTGACCGAGTGCGCGGTGTTCTGCAGTCGATAGCCCATCTGTTCGGCGATCGACATGAACAGGTTGTTGAAGATCTCGAGCATGACCGGGTCGGCGTCGGTGCCGACGGCGACCCGCTTCGGGCGCGGCACGAAGCGCTCGAGGACCAGGTCGCCGCGTTCGCTGACCGTCGCCCGCCAGCCCGGCTCGACGATCGTCGTGGCCGTTGCCTCGACGACGATCGCCGGGCCGTCGATCGCGGTGCCGGTCGCCAGCGAGTCGCGCTCGTACAGCGGCGTATCCCGCCAGTCGCCGCCGGCGAACATCGGAACCGTCGCCACGGCGGTCGTGGCGGGCGACGGAGCGCCGGCGCCCGACGCGCCGGGGCCGGCGATGTGCGATTCCTCGGCCGGCGCGCCGAGCACTTCGGCGATCGCCGATTCGATGATCAGCGCGCGATCCGGCAGCAGGAACGCAAACCGCTGCCGGTATGCGCGCTCGAAATCGGCGCGCAGCGTCTCGATCGGGCCCCAGGCGACCGGCAGCGAGGTGTCGGTGCCCTCGTAGCGCAGCAACAGCCGCCGCGCCGGACGCAGCCGTTCGGCCGCCTCGCCCTGGGCGACGAGCTCGGCGCTCGCCGCCGCCTCCAGTTCGTCGAGCACGGCCGCCGCCTGCGCGTGCCCGGCGTCGTCGAGCCGATGCTCGACCGAGCGCTCGCGCATCGCGACCTGCTCGGCGAGCCCCATGCCGTAGGCCGACAGCACGCCGGCCAGAGGGTGCGCGAGCACGCGCGGCATCGCGAGCGCGTCGGCCACCAGGCAGGCGTGCTGGCCGCCGGCGCCGCCGAAGGTCGTCAGCGTGTAGCTCGTGATGTCGTAGCCGCGCTGCACCGAGATCTTCTTGATCGCGTTGGCCATGTTGGCGACGGCGATGTCGAGAAAGCCCTGCGCGACCTCCTCGGGGCTCATCCGGCGGCCGGTCGCCGCGGCGATCTCGGCCGCCAGCGCGGTGAAACGCTCGCGCACGATGTCGGCGTCGAGCGGCTCGTTGCCGTCGCGGCCGAATACCGGAGGAAAGAAGCGCGGCTGCAGCTTGCCGAGCATCACGTTGGCGTCGGTCACCGTGAGCGGGCCGCCGCGCCGGTAGCAGGCCGGCCCCGGATTCGCGCCGGCCGAGTCGGGCCCGACGCGCATCCTTGCGCCGTCGAAATGCAGGATCGAACCGCCGCCGGCCGCGACCGTGTGGATGCTCATCATCGGCGCCCGCATCCGTACGCCGGCCACCAGCGTATCGAGCTCGCGTTCGAACTCGCCGGCGTAGTGCGAGACGTCGGTCGACGTGCCGCCCATGTCGAAACCGATGACGCGGTCGAAGCCGGCGGCGCTGCTCACGCGCGCCATGCCGACGATGCCGCCTGCCGGGCCGGACAGGATCGAGTCCTTGCCCTGGAACGTATGCGCATCGGTCAGCCCGCCGTTGGACTGCATGAACTGCAGCGTGACCCCTTGCATCGAGGCCGCGACCTGCTGCACGTAGCGGCGCAGCACCGGCGACAGGTAGGCGTCGACGACCGTCGTGTCGCCGCGCGGCACGAAGCGGATCAACGGCGATACCCGGTGCGAAACCGAGACCTGCGTGAAGCCGATTTCGCGGGCGATCTGCGCAAGGCGCTCCTCGTGCGCGACGTGGCGGTAGCCGTGCATCAGGACGATCGCGATCGCACGCAACCCGTCGTCGAAGGCCCGCCTGAACGCCGCCGCTGCGCCCGCTTCGTCGAGCGGCACCAGCACCTCGCCGTCGACCGAGACGCGCTCGTCGATCTCGACGACCTGCTCGTGCAGCAGCTCGGGCAGCACGATGCGCCGCTCGAACAGCTTCGGCCGATTCTGGTAGGCGATGCGCAACGCGTCGCGAAAGCCGCGGGTGACAGCCAGCAGCAGCGGCTCGCCGTGCCGCTCGAGCAAGGCGTTGGTGGCCACCGTGGTGCCCATCTTCACCGCTTCGACCCGTGCGCCGACGATCGGGTCGTCGGGCCCGAGCCCGAGCATGCGCCGGATGCCTTCGACGGCCGCGTCGGGGTAGAGCTCGGGGTTCTCCGACAGCAGCTTCGCCGTCTGCAGGCTGCCGTCTGGGCGCCGCGCGACGACGTCGGTGAAGGTGCCGCCGCGGTCGATCCAGAATTGCCAACGGGATCCGGCCTTGCCGCTGTTCGCTTCGCTCATCGTCTCATCCAGGTGGGTTCGCCGCCGACAGCCCGTGCCAGAACCACGGCAGCAGCGTCCCGATATCGTAGACCGGCCGCCCGGTCGCCGCGGCCAGCGCGGTCCGGTACGGCGGCAGGTTCGTGCATTCGAGAACGATCGCCACGACCTGCGGGTGTCGCTCGCACAGGCGCCGCCCGCTCTCGAGCACCTCGGCCACCGCCGCTTCGCGGTCGAGCGCCGGCAGGTCGCCGGCGATCGTCGCTCGCAGCCGGCCGCCGCGCGGCAGGCCGACTCTCGGCGTGTCGAGCGGCACGCCGACCGCCGCCAGCGTCTCGTCGTCGAGCGCGTCCGCGTCGAACGTCAGGATGCCGACGCGCCTGCCGGGCGGCAGCAGGCGCTCGACCCAGCCGACCTGCAGCAGCGCCGAACTCGCCACCGGCACGCGCAGTCCCTCGGCCAGCGCCTGCTGGTGTCTTGCGAGGAAGCCGCAGGACGTCGCCACGCCGATCGCACCGCGTTCGATCAGCCGGTGTCCGGCCGCCAGGAACGGCTCGATCAGCCCGTGAGCCGCATTCGAGACGACGCGCTCGACGCTGGCACCGGCGACCGTTTCGTAGAGCACCGGAAACGTCCATGAGTTCCGGTTTCCGATGTCGCCGAACGGTCGCGGAAACGCGGTCTCGAGCATCAGCACGCCGAGAGCTGCCGGCCGGCTCATGTCATGCCTGTCGGCACCGGTCGACGGCGCGCGCCGGCGCGAGCGCCGATTCCGGATCGGTCGAGGGTCATCTGGGGTCGGCCGGTGCCCCGGCGCCGAGCTGCGTTGCGGCGAACTATAAATCCTTGTACGAGCGCCTCGCACGAGCCGGCCGCAC
>JAAZBL010000238.1 GCA_012513825.1 Limnobacter sp.
ACAACGTGAAGATGACGGTCACGCTGATTGCGCCGATCGCGATGGACCAGGGGCTGCGCTTTGCGATCCGCGAGGGCGGCCGCACGGTGGGCGCCGGCGTCGTGGCGAAGGTGCTGGAGTAAGTTAGGAAGGGAAGGGAGAAGAGTTCTCTCCCTCAGCAGGGGCATAGCTCAACTGGCAGAGCGTCGGTCTCCAAAACCGAAGGTTGGGGGTTCGATTCCCTCTGCCCCTGCCATCCAACCAGGCATTCATGTCGAACCAGGCTGTAGAAACGGTAACTTCCGGCGCCGACCGGGCCAAGGTGTTGCTGGCGATCGCCGCCGTCGTGGCGGGCATCGTCGGCTTCTATCTGCTCGCGCAGCAGCCGATGGTCGTGCGCCTCGGTGCGATCATCGCCGGCGCGATCGTCGGCGTCGCGATCGCCTGGTTCTCGGGGCCGGGCCAGCGTTTCTTCGCGTTCGCGCAGGATTCGTGGAGCGAGACCCGGCGCGTCGTCTGGCCCACGCGCAAGGAAACCACGCAGGTCACGCTGACCGTGTTCGCGTTCGTCGTCGTCATGGCCATCTTCCTGTGGCTCGTCGACAAGTCGCTCGAATGGGTGCTTTACGACCTGATTCTGGGCTGGAAGGAATAGATGTCGAAGCGTTGGTATGTCGTGCACGCCTACTCCGGCATGGAGAAGAGCGTCGCGAAGGCGCTGCGGGAGCGAATCGAGCGGGCCGGCATGAGCGACCGCTTCGGCCAGATCCTGGTGCCGACCGAAGAAGTCGTCGAGATGAAGGGTGGCCAGCGCAAGACCACCGAGCGCCGCTTCTTCCCCGGCTACGTGCTCGTCGAGATGGAACTCGACGACGACACCTGGCACCTGGTCAAGCACACGAACAAGGTCACCGGTTTCGTCGGCGGCTCCGGCAACCGGCCGACTCCGATCTCCGAGAAGGAGGTCGAGAAGATCATGGCGCAAATGCAGGAAGGCGTCGAGAAGCCGCGGCCCAAGACGCTGTTCGAGGTCGGCGAGATGGTCCGCGTCAAGGAAGGCCCGTTCACCGACTTCAACGGCAACGTCGAGGAAGTCAACTACGACAAGAGCCGACTGCGCGTCTCGGTCACGATCTTCGGTCGTGCCACGCCGGTCGAACTCGAATTCGGCCAGGTCGAGAAGGTCTGAGCCGCCGGCCGGCGCAATCCGGCCCAGAGGAGCTCCAGTAGGGTTCGCGCCCGAACGGGCGTTACCACTCGTCAGATGGAGTAGCCAACATGGCGAAGAAGATCGTCGGCTTCATCAAGCTGCAGGTGCCAGCTGGTAAAGCCAACCCCGCGCCGCCGATCGGTCCGGCCCTCGGCCAGCGCGGCCTGAACATCATGGAGTTCTGCAAGCAGTTCAACGCCAAGACCCAGGGCGTCGAACCGGGCCTGCCGCTGCCGGTGGTCATCACCGCGTATGCCGACAAGAGCTTCACGTTCATCCTGAAGACGCCGCCGGCCACGGTGCTGATCAAGAAGGCCGCGAAGATCGACAAGGGATCGGCGAAGCCGCATACCGACAAGGTCGGCTCGATCACGCGCGAGCAGGCCGAAGAGATCGCGAAGACCAAGATGCCGGATCTCACCGCAGCCGACATGGATGCCGCGGTGCGCTCGATCGCCGGCTCGGCGGCCAGCATGGGCATCACGGTGGAGGGCGTCTGACATGGCGAAGGTTTCCAAGCGCATGAAGGCGGTTCGCGCCAAGGTCGATCGCCAGAAGCTGTATCCGCTCGCCGACGCGCTGGCGCTGGTCAAGGAGTGCGCGGTCGCGAAGTTCGACGAATCGGTCGACCTCGCCGTGCAGCTCGGCGTCGATCCGCGCAAGTCCGACCAGGTCGTTCGCGGCTCGGTCGTGCTGCCGGCCGGAACCGGCAAGTCGGTGCGCGTGGCCGTGTTCACGCAGGGCGACAAGGTCGAGGCCGCGAAGGCCGCCGGTGCCGACATCGTCGGCATGGAGGACCTCGCCGAGCAGGTTCGCGCCGGCAAGCTGGACTTCGACATCGTCATCGCTTCGCCCGACGCGATGCGCGTCGTCGGAACGCTGGGCCAGATCCTCGGTCCGCGCGGCCTGATGCCGAACCCGAAGGTCGGCACCGTCACGCCCGACGTCGCGACCGCGGTCAAGAATGCCAAGGCGGGCCAGGTCCAGTACCGGACCGACAAGGCCGGCATCATCCATGCCACGGTCGGTCGCGCCTCCTTCGATGCCGAGCAGCTGGGCACGAACATCCGCGCGCTGGTCGAGGCGCTGAACAAGGCCAAGCCGGCCAGTTCCAAGGGCATCTACCTGCGCAAGGTGGCCGTCTCCAGCACGATGGGCGTCGGTGTGAAGATCGACACCGCAGCGTTTTCCGCAGCCGCGACGGCGGCCTGAGCGGAGAGGAATCAACAGAACTTTGGGCCGTTCGGCCGGATCGGCGGCGATGCAGGGACGCCTGCACCGCCGGCCTGTCGGGACGAGCGGGTTGTCAAAGACCGCAGGGGGGTCGGCGGCGGGTGCCGCGGCGAGCAAGCCGCGATCCGCGTCCGTCGCGATCCTTAAATCGATCGCCGCAGCCGGTTCGTCCGGCAGCGCGGTGGCCGGCCCGGCGCAGATGGCGGTCCCGAAGCGGAGTTTGTCAGGTGGGTGCGGTCCACGGACTGTGGTTGCCCGGGAACTCTCGATCGGTCGCCGTGTAGAAACGGACGCCGCTGGCCTGTAACGATCGTCTCGACCCGTGCGAGGCGGCCGCACCGGCATCGGGCGTCCACACTTGGAGCAAGACCGTGGCTCTCAATCGAGAAGAGAAAGCGGCCCTCGTCGCCGAAGTCTCCGCCCAAGTGGCGAAGGCCCAGTCGATCGTGGTCGCCGAGTACCGTGGTCTGGAAGTCGAAGCGATCACCGCGCTGCGCAAGCAGGCGCGCGAATCCGGCGTCTACCTGCGTGTCCTGAAGAACACGCTGGTGCGCCGGGCGGTTGCCGGCACGCCCTACGAAAAGCTGTCCGACTCGCTGGTCGGGCCGCTGATCTACGGGCTGTCCGACGACGCGGTGACGGCGGCCAAGGTGCTGAACAACTTTGCCAAGGACAACGACAAGCTCGTGCTGAAGGCCGGCGCGATGCCCGACTCCGTTCTCGACGTGAACGGCGTGAAGGCACTCGCGAGCCTGCCCGGACGGGAAGAGTTGCTGGCCAAGCTGCTCGGCACGATGCAGGCCCCGATCGCGACCTTCGTGCGCACGCTCAACGAAGTTCCCGGCAAGTTCGTCCGTACCGTGGCGGCTGTCCGGGACCAGAAGGAGCAGGCGGGCGCCTGAAGCGTCGTCGCAGAGATTTCCGGAACGAAACGCAACCCTACAGAACTGCAAGGAACAATCATGGCCCTGAACAAGGAAGAGATCCTCGACGCGATCGGCGGCATGTCGGTGCTCGAACTGTCCGAACTGATCAAGCTGATGGAAGAGAAGTTCGGCGTGTCGGCCGCGGCCGCGGCCGTCTCCGTCGCGGCGCCGGCCGCCGGCGGTGGCGCTGCCCCGGCTGCCGAAGAGCAGACCGAATTCACGGTGATGCTGCTCGCCGCCGGCGAGAAGAAGGTCGAGGCGATCAAGGTCGTCCGCGCCGCCACCGGCCTCGGGCTGAAGGAAGCGAAGGACCTCGTCGACGGCGCTCCGAAGGCCGTCAAGGAAGGCATCAGCAAGGCCGACGCCGAAGCGCTGAAGAAGCAGCTCGAAGACGCCGGCGCGAAGGTGGAGCTGAAGTAATCCGAGCGCACGCAGCCCACAGCTTGTACGCATCGCATTCGCGGCGCCCGGACGCCGCCCGCCCGACGGGGCGGGCGGCCCCGGGTTTTCGCGTCTGCGCGCGGCACGCGGCATGCCGGTTGCTGAACAGCCGGCATCCCATGTTCCGCGCAGGAAATCCTGCCTCAACTGTCTGAACAAGACACGGAGTGTCCATGGCCACCGCCTCCACCTACTCGTTCACCGAGAAAAAGCGCATCCGCAAGAGCTTCGCGAAGCGACCTGTCGTGCTCGACGTGCCGTTCCTGCTGACCACGCAGATCGAGTCCTACGAACGCTTCCTGCAGTCCGGCATGCCGGCGGACAAGCGCATCGAGGACGGTCTGCAGGCCGCGTTCAAGTCGATCTTCCCGATCGTCTCGCACAACGAGTTCGCGCGCCTCGAGTTCGTCAGCTACCAGCTCGGCACCGCGCCGTTCGACGTCAAGGAGTGCCAGCAGCGCGGCCTGAGCTACAGCGCACCGCTGCGCGCGCGCGTGCGCCTGGTCATCATGGACCGCGAGGCCGCCAAGCCGACCGTCAAGGAAGTCAAGGAGCAGGAGGTCTACATGGGCGAAATCCCGCTCATGACGGCCAATGGCTCGTTCATCGTCAACGGCACCGAGCGCGTGATCGTCTCGCAGCTGCACCGCTCGCCGGGCGTGTTCTTCGAGCACGACCGCGGCAAGACGCACAGCTCGGGCAAGCTGCTGTTCTCGGCGCGCATCATTCCGTACCGCGGCTCCTGGCTCGACTTCGAGTTCGATCCGAAGGACATCCTGTACTTCCGCGTCGACCGCCGCCGCAAGATGCCGGTCACGATCCTGCTGAAGGCGATCGGCCTGTCGCCCGAGCAGATCCTCGCGCATTTCTTCGTCTTCGACAGCTTCCGGCTGATGTCCGAGGGCGCCCAGCTCGAGCTGGTGCCCGAGCGGCTGCGCGGCGAGATCGCCCGTTTCGACATCGCCGACCGTGACGGCAAGGTGATCGTCGCCAAGGACAAGCGGATCAACGCCAAGCACATCCGCGAGATGGACGCCGCCGGCATGAAGCACGTGTCGGTTCCCGAGGACTACCTGCTCGGCCGCACGCTCGCGCACAACGTCGTCGACCCCGAGACCGGCGAGATCGTCGCCAAGGCCAACGACGAGCTGACCGAGGAGCTGCTCGCGCAGCTGCGCGACGCGAACACGCGCGAGATCCGCACGCTCTACACGAACGACCTGGACCAGGGGCCGTACATCTCGCAGACGCTGCGCACCGACGAAACGGCGGACAAGACCGCCGCGCGCATCGCGATCTACCGGATGATGCGGCCCGGCGAGCCGCCGACCGAAGACGCGGTCGAGGCGCTGTTCAACCGGCTCTTCTACAACGAAGACGCCTACGACCTGTCGAAGGTCGGCCGGATGAAGTTCAACCGCCGCGTCGGCCGCGACGAGCTGACCGGCCCGATGACGCTGACCGACGACGACATCCTGGCGGTG
Organism: Limnobacter sp.; assembly: GCA_012513825.1. GTDB lineage: Bacteria > Pseudomonadota > Gammaproteobacteria > Burkholderiales > Burkholderiaceae_E > Zeimonas. Next base: position 5,274 of record JAAZBL010000238.1, read on the forward strand.
AT
>JAAZBL010000239.1 GCA_012513825.1 Limnobacter sp.
CGCGAGCCGGTGCGCGACTGGCCGGCGATCGCCGAGGCGGCGCGCAAGCATCCGCAGGTCGTCGGCGCGGCGCCCTACGTCGCCGGCCAGGCGATGCTGACCGTCGAGGACAGCGTGCGCGGCGTGCTCGTGCGCGGCATCGATCCGCAGCGCGAGCCTCAGGTGGCCGATTTCGCGTCGACGATGGAGCGCGGCTCGCTGTCCTCGCTCGTCCCCGGCGAGTTCGGCGTGGCGATCGGTCGCGAGCTGGCCAGCCAGCTCTTCCTCGACGTCGGCTCGCGGCTCACGCTGATCGCGCCGAAGGGCACGGCCACGCCGGCCGGCCTGGTGCCGCGGCTGCGACAGCTGACGGTCGTTGCCGTGTTCGCTTCGGGGCACTACGAGTACGACACGAGCCTGCTGCTGATGAACGTCGACGATGCGGCGAAGCTGTTTCGCATCGACGGCGTCAGCGGTGTCCGGCTGAAGCTCGCCGACATGATGCAGGCGCCGGGCGTCGCGCACGATCTGACGCGGATGCTGACCGGCGACCTCTACGTACGCGACTGGTCGGCCGAGAATCGCAACTGGTTCGCCGCCGTGCAGATCGAGAAGCGGATGATGTTCATCATCCTGACGCTGATCATCGCGGTCGCCGCGTTCAACCTGGTCTCGATGCTGGTGATGACGGTGACCGACAAGCAGTCGGACATCGCGATCCTGCGCACGCTCGGCGCGTCGCCGGCATCGATCATGAAGATCTTCGTCGTCCAGGGGGCGGCGGTCGGGCTGCTCGGCACCTTGCTCGGCGTGCTGCTCGGCGTCCTGCTGGCGAGCAACATCGGGGCCGTCGTCGCCTTCGTCGAATCGGTCTTCGGGTTCCAGGTGCTGCCTCAGGGCATCTACTTCATCAACTACCTGCCCAGCGACCTGCGCGGCGAGGACGTCGCGCGAATCGGGCTGACGGCCTGCGTGCTGGCGCTGCTGTCGACGCTGTACCCGAGCTGGCGTGCTTCGCGCGTGCGGCCGGCCGAGGCGCTGCGCTATGAGTGAAGCAGCGGTCGTCGCCTGCACCGGCCTGCACAAGACCTACGGCAGCGGCGAGCTCGCGGTGCCGGTGCTGCATGGCATCGACCTGGCCGTGTCGGCCGGCGAACGCGTCGCGATCGTCGGGGCCTCCGGTTCGGGCAAGAGCACGCTGCTGCACCTGCTGGGCGGGCTCGACGAACCGAGCGCCGGCGAGGTCCGCTGGCTCGGCGAACCGATCGCCGGACTGTCGCAGGCCGAGATCGGAACGCGACGCAACCGGCTGCTCGGCTTCGTCTACCAGTTCCACCATCTGTTGCCCGAGTTCAGCGCGCTGGACAATGTCGCGATGCCGCTGCGCATCCGGCGCATGGCAACGGCCGAAGCCCATGCCGCCGCGCGCGAGATCCTCGGCCGCGTCGGACTGGCCGCACGCGTGACGCACAAGCCGGGGCAGCTTTCGGGAGGCGAACGCCAGCGGGTCGCGCTGGCGCGGGCGCTGGTCACGCAGCCGCGCGCGGTGCTGGCCGACGAACCGACCGGCAACCTCGACAGCGGCACGGCAGCCGGCGTGTTCGCGCTGATGAGCGAGCTCGCCGGCGAACTCGGAACCGCGTTCGTCGTGGTCACGCACGACATGTCGCTGGCCGGCCGTCTCGATCGCACGGTGTCGCTGCGCGACGGCCGCCTCGCGAGGTAGATCGATCAGAGCATACGGCGCAGCACGCCATCCTTTCTGACGTAGTGGTGGACCAGCGCCATGCCGACGTGGCCGATCACCATGACCAGCAGCAGCCAGGCGATCGGCGAGTGCAGGCTGCCCACGGCGATCATCCACGGGATCTCGGGTCCCTCGGCGACCAGTTGCACGCCGAGAAAGGCGAAGCCGTAGCCGTTGCCGATCATGTACAGGATGCCGGTGACCGGCAGCATCACCATGCCGGCGTACAGCAGCAAGTGACCGATCTTCGCCAGCACCGAAGCGATCGGCGCGAGCGTCGAGGGCGGGTTCTCGCGTCGCGCGGCCCAGAACAGGCGCAGCGCGACGACCAGCAGGATCACCGTGCCGATCGGCAGGTGCCAGGACGCGAGGTTCTCGCCGACCCAGTGCTCGCCGTCGTTTATCCGGTCGAAGAACTTGAGCATCTGCCATCCGACCAGGATCGCCATGCTCCAGTGAAAAAAGCGGGTGAGGCCGTCGTAGCGTTGCTGCCTGTCGCGGGATTTTTCGACGAAGGCAGGCGCGCCGGCGTGGGCGTGTACGTTCGTGTTCATGGTCTTCTACTCCGTGATTCGTTGCTTCGTGGCTTGCAGAACGGATCTCAGCCGAAGCGAAACGCCGAAATGGTCGTTTCCATGATCCGTTCCGAATAGACTGTCCGTCCGGGCGAGTCGCCCGCCGCGCCGGCGGCGACCAGCAGGGGGATCAGGTGTTCCTCGGCTCCGGACGGGTGGCAGTGTCGTGCCTGGGGCGCCTGTGTCCAGTCCTGCAGCAGCGCGTCGCGCTGCTGCGCCGGGCTGGCCACCGCGGCGGCGAGCCAGTCGTCGAACTCCGCGGAAATCGGCGTGTAGCGGGGATCGCCGTAGCCGCGCATGTTGTGAAAGCTCATGCCGCTGCCGACGATCAGCACGCCTTCGTCGCGAAGCGTCGCCAGCGCGCGACCCGCGTCGAGGTGGGCGAGCGGGTCCATGTCGCGACGAAGCGATAGCTGGATCACCGGGATGTCGGCGTCGGGAAACATCAGCTTCAGCGGAATGAAAGCGCCGTGATCGAAACCGCGTTCGGTATCGATACGCGCCGCGATGCCGGCCGCGCCGAGCAGGTCGGCCGCCTGCGCCGCCAGCGCCGGCTGGCCGGGCGCCGGATAGCGCAGCTCGTAGGTGTGGGGCGGAAAGCCGTAGTAGTCGAAGATCAGCGGCGGTCGTTCGTGTCCGGTGAGCGTGAACGTGGGCTCCAGCCAATGGCCGGAAACCAGCACGATGGCAGTCGGCCGGGCCGGCAGCGTCTCGCGCAGCCCCTTCAGGAAGGCCGCCATCCGGTCCCAGGCGCCGGGCGGGTTCCAGTCCATGAAGAAGCAGGGGCCCGCGCCATGAGGGACGTAGAAGGACGGCATCGGTCCGCGGTCCGCGCCGTCGCGGCCCTCGGCGCGTCGGTCGCCTTGCATTTCAGTCGCTCGTTGATCCATGTCACGATTCTCATCTGTTACCAGGAAATAGAGAACCGCTTGAATCGACAGAAGACTTGCTACCAATGGTGTGAGATCGAATGGACCGGATCACGAGCATGCGCGTCTTCGTGCGAGCCGCCGGCGCGGGCAGCCTGTCGGCCGCCGGCCGCCACCTCGGCATGTCCGCCGCGATGGCGACCAAGCACGTCAACGCGCTCGAAGCACGCCTCGGCGTCAAGCTCTTCCGGCGCAGCACGCGCCGGCTGAGCCTGACCGAGGCCGGCAGCACCTATCTGGAGGCCTGCCAGCGCATCCTTCCCGACATCGACGAGGCCGAGGCAGCCGTGTCCTCGCAGCGGATCAAGGCGAGCGGCCTGCTGCGGATGAACGTCCCGCTCTCGTTCGGAAGCCGCTTCGTCGCCCCGCTGATCCCGGAATTCGCCCGCCGGCACCCCGAGGTCAAGGTCGAGCTCGGCCTCAGCGACGCGCAGCTCGACCTGATCGCCGGCGGCTGGGATCTCGCGATCCGCATCGGTCGCCTCGCCGACAGCCCGTTGCAGGCGCGGCGCATCGGCGACAGCGCCATGGTGGTCTGCGCTGCACCGGCCTATCTCGACCGACGCGGCATCCCGCGCCGCGTGGCCGAACTCGCGCAGCACAACTGCCTGAGCTACACGCTGTCGCCGATGCAGGACGGCAAGCACTGGGCCTTCGGCGCCAACGGAGAGCTGCGCGTACCGGTCGATGGCGATCTGGTCGCCAACAACGGCGACGCATTGCTGGCCGCGGCGCTGGGCGGGCAGGGGATCATCTACCAGCCGCATTTCATCGTCGGCCAGGCGCTCGATCGCGGCGAGCTCGTGGCGCTCGAACTCGACAAGCCGGTCGCCGAGCTCGGCGGCATCCACGTGCTATACCCGCCCGACCGGCGGCCGCCGGCCAAGGTGCGGGTGATGATCGACTACCTGGCGCAGGCCTTCGTCGAGCATCCGCCCTGATTGCGGGGCATACCGGTTGCTTTGCCCACCACAGTCCGCGGGAAGAGACCGCGCTGCGACAATCCGGCGATGCCCGTTCTGATCGACACCCACACCCACCTCGATGCAGCCGAGTTCGATGCCGATCGCGATTCGGTGATCGATGCTGCGCGCACGGCCGGCGTCCGGACGATGGTCGTGCTGGCCATCGACGCAGCGAATTTCGCCACCGTGCGCGAACTCGCGCGGTCGCGCCCCGGCATCGTCTATGCGCTCGGCGTTCATCCGATCTACGTCGAGGGCTCGCGCGACGAGGACCTCGCCGTGCTGCGCAACGAGATCGAAGCCTCGCTCGACGACCCGCGCTTCGTCGCGATCGGCGAGATCGGCCTCGACCATTTCGTTCCGGGGCTCGACCACGAGCGGCAACTTCGCTTCTACGTCGAGCAACTGGAGATGGCGCGCGATTTCGGCCTGCCGGTGCTGCTGCACATCCGCCGCGCGCAGGACCTGATCCTGAAGCAGTTGCGCCGTATCCGCCCGCCCGGTGGCATCGCCCATGCGTTCAACGGCAGCGAGCAGCAGGCCGGCCAGTTCGTCGAGCTCGGGTTCGCGCTCGGATTCGGCGGTGCGATGACCTGGCCGCGTGCGCTGCGCATTCGCCGCCTCGCGACCACGGTGCCCGACGAGGCGATCGTCCTCGAGACCGACTCGCCCGACATCCCCCCGGTCTGGCTCGACGCCCGCCGCAATACGCCGGTCGAATTGCCGCGGATCGCCGCCGAGCTCGCCGCTCTGCGCGAACGCACGCCCGAGGAGATCGCCGAGCTGACGACGGCCAACGCGCTGCGGGTCCTGCCGCGCCTGGCGGGCAGGGCCTGAATCGGGCGTCAGCCTGCCGGGGCAATGCCCCTGCGGGCGTGATCTGGATTAAAGATCCATTGCGAATGCATGTTTATGCTCTCCGGACGATTCGAGGAAATTCGCGATGCAACAGAACATTCCGCCGGTCCGGGCAGAGAACGTGCACGGCTTCGACGCCCGGGGCGTGGCCCGGCGCTTTCGCCATTCGGCGATCTTCGGCGCGCTGTCCGCGCTCGAGCCGGGCGAAACGATGCGCTTCGTCAACGACCACGATCCGATCCCGCTGTTGAACCAGATCAACGGCCACTTCGGCGACCGGATTCAGATCGCCTACGTCAGGCGCGATCCGGGCGAGATCGTCATCGACTTCCTCGTCGTCGGCTGATCCCGAGTCCGGTGCCGCCCGGCACCCGGACGCGATGCCTAACGAGGCTTGCTTCCGATGCCGACGTGAACCGGGTTCGACAGTCGGGTGCGGACGGCGCGGACGGCCTCCACGAAGAAACCGATGAAATCGATCTGCCGTGGGTCGCCATACGCATGCACGAGCACGCGGCCGCCTGGCCGGGCAACACGCGCCATTTCGTCGATGCCCTTCGGCATGTCGGGGAACAGCATCACGCCGAACTGCGATCCGACGATGTCGAAACTGGCATCGGCGAACTCGAGCGCATGGCCGTCCATGACGCCCGTCTCGATCGACAGCCCCTCGCTGCGGGCACGTGCTTCGAGCAGTTCGAGCATGACCGCCGACTGGTCGGTCGCGAACACCCGCCCGCCGAGCCGCGCAGCGGGGATGCTCAGGGCGCCGCTGCCCGCGGCGACATCGAGGAAGCTCATGCCCTCACGTAGACCGGCACGGCGAACGCCTTCTCCGCCCAGCCACATCTGCGTCGGCGTGTTGGTGCGGTCGTAGCCGACGGCGATCCGGTCCCAGGCCTGGCGCGAACGCGCGACGGGCCGCGCGCAGCTTCCTCCCCGTTTCCAGGTGGGCGGCATGGGCGCGTTCGAGTGCGTCCAGATAGGCGTCATCGCGACCGGTCAGGCAAGCCGACATGGCTAGCCGCTCGAGATCGCCGCCAGCCAGCGGGTTCGACCGGTCGGCAAGCGCCAGACAGCGGTATGCATCGTCCCATGCGTGCCGCCGACAATGTTCGCGGCCTTGTCCAAGGACGGGATCCTGCGGTCCGCGGTCCGAATCGCTGCTACGCTGCGGGCGGTGCTCGCGAGACTTGCTCATCCCGCGACACTACACCCCGCTCAGTCGCCGTTGCCCAGCACCGCCTCGCGTACTCTTTCGGCAGTCAGCTCGGCCGAGCACAGCTCGATGAAGCGGTAGCCGAAGGCGCGCAGGTAGTGGCCGCGGCGCACGGCGATGACCGTCGTGTTCTCGGGGAACAGCGACGCCCCGCCGAGCAAGCGCAGCCGCGCGTCGCGTTCGGGGTCGAACGCGATCGGCGTCAGCACGCCGACGCCGAGCCCCAGTTCGACGTAACGCTTGATCACGTCGGAGTCGACGGCCGAAAGGATCACGTTCGGCACGAGCCCGGCCTCGCGGAAGCTGTCGTTGACGCGCCGGCGGCCGGCGAAGGCCTCGTGGTAGGTGATGATCGGCCAGGCGGCGACGTCCGCGAGCGTCGGTGCTTCGATCTGGAGCAGCGGGTGGTCGCGCGGCACCACGACCGCGTGCCGCCACCGATAGAACGGAAAGGTCACGAGTTCCTGCCGGTCGGCGAGCGTTTCGGTGGCGATGCCGATGTCGGCTTCGCCGCTCGACAACTGGTCGGCCACGGCCTGCGGGTTCGATTCGAAGATCTCGAGTCGCACCTTGGGGTAGGCGGCGACGAAGTCCGACACCAGGTCGGCGATCCTGTAGCGCGCCTGCGTATGGGTCGTGGCGATCGCCAGCTTGCCCTCGTCCCTGCGCGTGAACGATTCGGCCAGCTGCTTGATGTTCGACGCATCGTGCAGCAGCCGTTCGACGACCGGCAGCAGTTCGCGGCCCGGGTCGGTCAGGCCCAG
>JAAZBL010000240.1 GCA_012513825.1 Limnobacter sp.
AACCGGGGACCTGGAGCGCATCCTGCCGCTGGCCGTGGAAACCGTGCTCGAGGAGCAGGCCGGCATCTACCGTTTCCATCTGATCCAGACCGGCATCGACACGATCAGGCTGCGGCTCGATGCGCGGGCGGCACGCCAGCGCAACAGCGATTTCCGCAAGGCCGAAAAGGCGCTCAAGCTGTTCCTGAAGCGGCACGGGTGCTGCCCGGTGAGCATTGCGCTCGACCCGGAGCTGCCCGAAAAGCATCCGGTCAGCGGCAAGCTGCGGCAGGTCATGGTGCTGTCCGAGGTGCGCGCCGGACTCTGATGTTCAGCTATCGCCATGCGTTCCACGCCGGCAACCATGCCGACGTGCTCAAGCACCTGGTCCTCGTTCGACTTCTGCGCCATCTGGCGACGAAGGACAAGCCGTTCTGGGTCATCGACACGCACGCCGGGGCCGGCCTGTACGACCTGCACGGCGACTGGGCGGGCCGGCGCGCCGAGTTCGTCGACGGCATCGGCAGGCTCTGGCGCTGCACCGACGTGCCGCCGGCGGTCGCGGACTACCTGGCCGAAGTCCGGGCCGTGAACGCCGACGGGCAGCTTCGACACTACCCGGGCTCGCCGTTCATCGCATTGCGTGCGCTGCGCGAGCGCGACCGGCTGCGGCTGTTCGAGCTGCACGGCAACGAGTGCCGGGTGCTCGCAGGCAACGTCGCCGAAGCCGGCCGCGAGGCGCTCCGGCGCACGATCGTGCGTCGCGAAGACGGCTTCGATGCGCTGAAGTCGCTGCTGCCGCCGCCACCGCGGCGGGCGCTCGTGCTGATCGATCCGTCGTACGAGGACAAGCGCGACTACCTGCGCGTCCCGGCCACGGTGCGCGACGCGCTGACCCGTTTCGCGACCGGCTGCTATGCGATCTGGTATCCGCAGGTGCAGCGGCCCGAAGCGGCCGAGCTCGTGCGCCGGCTCGAGCGGATACCGGGTACGCGCTGGCTGCACGCGACGCTGACGGTGCGCTTGCCGGCGCCCGACGGGCTCGGGCTGCACGGCAGCGGCATGTTCGTGATCAACCCGCCGTGGACCTTGCGCCCGGCGCTCGAGACGAGTCTGCCCTGGCTCGCCGGCGTGCTGGCGCAGGACGACTCGGCCGGCTTCACGCTGCGAAGCGCCGGCGGCTGAGTCGTCCGTTGCCCCCTCAGTTCTTCAGCCAGGGCGGCGAGATCGGTTCGGCCGTGCGCACGTGCTTCGGGAAGACGACCTCGCGGCCGCAATCCGGCTGCCACTGCGCGAACAGCATGTTCGGGTGCTTGCCCCCGGCCTTCACGTCGTGCGATTCGTCGAACTCGATCAGCCCGGGGATTCCCTCGTAGCTGGTCTTCTCGAGCTCCGCGACGACTGCATCGGCGTCGACCTTGCCGGCGCGCCCGACGGCTTCGGCGTAGATGTGCACGGCGTCGTACGAGGCGAACGCGGTATAGACCGGCGATCGACCGGTGCGCTCCTTGAACGCGTCGAAGAACGCGATCGTCTTCGAGGTCAGCGGTGCGCGGATCGCGAAGTTGCCTGCGATGTGCGACACCGCCTTGCCGTCGAGGCGTTCGCAGAAGTCGCCGTCCATCGCCTTCACGTCGATGCCGCCGTAGGGCACGGGCACCTGCCCGTCGTGCCACTGCTTGGCGAAGATGTCGCTCGACGCGTGGGCGAGCACGACGACGATGAAGCCTGCGCCCGAGTTGCGGATCTTCGAGAACAGCGGAGAGAAGTCGGAGGTCTGCGTATCGAACAGCTCGCTGAAGCGCACGTTGGCGCCGGCGTCGGTGGCGCCCTTGCGCAGGATCGGCACGAGGTCCTGCACCCACTTCGCGTTCTCGCCGACGATCGCGACGTCCTTGATGCCGAGCTCGCCGATCACGAAGTCGGAAATGAAGGTCGTGAGCTGGCGCGCCTGTTCGGCCGCGTTGATCGGGCCGACCCGGAAGATGTACTTGTAGTTGTCGTAGTCCTTGCTCACCCGCTGCGTGATCGCCGGCGACGCGGCGCCGACGCCCAGGTAGATGGTTTTCGCGCGCGCGATGTGCGGCAGCTGGGCGAGGGTCACGCCGCTGGTGAAGCCGCCGATCAGGACGTCGACCTTGTCCTCGGAGGTCAGCTTCTTGATCGCGTTGATGCCCGCCTCGGGCTTTTCGGTTTCGTCGGCGACGATCATCTCGAGCTTGCGCCCGAGCACGCCGCCCTTGGCGTTGACTTCGTCGATCGCCATCTGCACCGCATCCTGCGTGTCGCGTCCGACCTGGAGCTGGATGGCCGTGGGAACGCCGATCTTGATCGGTGCGTCCTGGGCGAAGGCGGCCTGCCCGAGCGGCACGGCCAGAGCCGATGCAAGGGCCAGCGTCGGCAGTGAACGAAACTTCATCGATCTGTCTCCTGTTTCGCGAATCGAAAGGGCCGCGGCCGGCAGCCGGCCGCACGACGGGCCCAATGGTAGCGGTCCGCACGGAGCAGGGCATTCTCCCGACCCGTTCCCGAAACGCGCCGTCGCCGAATCTCGCTATGCTGATGGCCTCGGAACACGTTCGGGCGGGCAGGCCGCCGCAGCCGGCCGAGCGCTGGAGGGCAAGGCATGGTGACAACGCACATCCGTATCCACGGGCTGGTTCAGGGCGTCGGTTTTCGCGCGTCGCTCGCAGCCGAGGCGAGGCGCCGCCGGCTGGCAGGCTGGGTGCGGAACCGCCGCGACGGTACGGTGGAGGCACTGATCGCCGGTCCCGAAGCCGAGGTCGCGGCGCTCGTCGCCTGGGCGCGGCGCGGGCCGCCGGCCGCCTCGGTCTCGCGAATCGACATCGATACCGATCGCGAAGCGCTCGAGGCCTTCGATCCGCGCGCGCTCGACAGCGGCTTCGAGCAGCGCCCGACCGTTTGAGCCGCTGCGTCGGCGCGCGCATCCGTCGACCGCTGCCGCACCCTTCGGTCCTCGTTCCCGCAGCGTCCATCGCGGGCGCTCGTTCCGGCGGCGACGATCGCCGCTACCTCGTTTCGACCGGCGTGCCGGTCACTGCAGCGTCGGCGCGTACCAGCTCGAGACCCGGCGGCTCCGCCGACGGGCGTTTCGCGCCGCAGCCACCGTCCTCGAGCATCGGCAGCAGCACCGGCGCGAGCGATTTCAGCAGCTGCGTGGGCAAGGCGCTGGTGAACCGGTAGCTGGCCGCGTACGGTTCGCTGACATAGGCCATCACCGTGCCGAAGTAGCGGTCGCCGATCACGAATGCGAAGCTGGCCGTGCGGTTCACGACGCGCGACGAGACGAGCTGGCCGCCGCGACCGTACACGTCGTGCCGATGGTCTCCGGTGCCGGTCTTGCCGCCGATCTCGACCGGCGTGCCGTCGGCGGTCGTCAACGTGCCGTGCAGGCGGCGCGCGGTCCCGTGCTCGACGACGTCGACGAGCGCGCGCCGGACCGTGTCGGCGACCTCGGCCGGCAGCACGCGCTCGGCCGGCAGCGCGCGATTGCCGACGTGCGTCTCGTACGGCGTGTCGCGCGCGAACACCAGCGAGTCGATCCGCGAAGTCGGCAGGCGCAGGCCGCGGTTGGCGACGATGCCCATCAGCTCGGCGAGCGCGGCCGGCCGGTCGCCGGACGCGCCCAGCGAGCTGGCATAGGACGGCGTCAGCGTCTCGAACGGATAGCCGAGCCGGCGCCAGCTCCGATGGATCTCGCGGAACGCCTCGACCTCGAGCATGTTGCGGATCCGCAGGTCCTGTGCCTGCTTGTTGCGCGTCCTGAACAGCCAGCCGTAGACGTCCTGCCGCTGCTGCTCGCTGGCCGCCAGCACCTCGCCGAAGCGGGCGTCCGGGTGCTGGCGCAGGTAGCCGACCAGCCACAGCTCGAGCGGGTGGACACCGGCGACGTAGCCGCGGTCGGCCAGCGACAGGCTGTCGGCGCCGTAACGCTCGTGCAGCGAGTCGGCGAGGCCGGCGGTCACGCCCGTGCCGTCGAGCCGGCGGTCGAGGAATTCGGCCAGCTCGACGGCCCCGGTCCGCGGCTCGAGCCCGTGGAAGACGCTGGCGAGCCGGGCAGGCGACGGCCGCACGCTGGCGAGCAGCAGCTCCTCGGCCTGTTGCGGCGAGCGGTCCCGGTACTTGCGCCAGAAGCGCGCAAGGAATTCGCGGCCCTCGTGGTCGGCGAAGCGGGCGAGGTAGGCCTGTCGCGCCGGATCCGAGCGATCGGAAAGGATCGTCGGGCTCGAATCGTCGGCATTGAACATGTGGTAGTGGACGATGTCGCGCATCATCCGGACGAACGGCAGGTTCACCGAGTTCCTCAGCGCCTCGGCCACGGTGGGTGTGCGGCCATCGTCGCGGGCGTCGAAGTTGCGGAAACGGTGGACGCCGCCGCCGGTGAAGAAGCTCTCGGCGGGGCTCGCCGAATAGCGGCGGGCCATCGCGGCGTCGAGCATCGCCGGCAGGCTGCGGTCGCCGGCCTGCGACAGGTAGGACTTCGCCCAGCGGCCGAGCGTGTCGCCGTCGGCGACCTCGATCGCCGCCAGCTCGGCCGGGCTGGCGTCGGCCCAGCGTCGATGCAGGCCGGCGATGATCTCGAGGTAGCTGACCAGTGTGCGCAGCTTGGCCGTCGATCCGAGATCGAGGCGCGCACCGTCGTTGATGTCGAACGGCTGGTCGTGGTTGTCGGCCTGCACGCGCAGCAGGTTCGCGTGCGCTCCGCGCTCGTAGAGCGTGAACGCGAAAGTCAGCCGGCTCGGGTCGTCGTTCTCGCCGAGCAGCCGGAATCCGTACAGGCCGGCTGCGCGCGCGCCCTCGCGCGTCTTCAGCGTCTGCAGCACGGCGGTGGCGGCCTGCTGGGCGGCGCCGTCCAGCGTCGTGATCGCGCTGGCGTCGATGCGGTCGAGCTCGTAGGTCCGGTTCGACCCGAGCAGCGACGCGAGCCGCGTGCGTACCGCCGTCGACGCCTTGCGGTCGACGAAGGAGGCTGCTTGCGCGTCCGCGGCTCCGGTTTCGGGATCGGCTCCGGCAACGATGCCGGCGGCCGCGGCCGGCGCGGTCGTCGCGGTCGTGGCGGTCGTGGCGGTTGTGGCGGTCGATGTCCCCGGACGAACCGGCGCATGCAGCGAAACGCGCAACGCCGCATCGCGCAATCCGGGGTCGATGACGCCGGCCTGCGCGAGGATGCGCAGATGGCTGTCGGTCAACGCGGCGAGGTCGTCGCTGCCGTCGAGCAGGTAGTGCGAAGGCCGGCGCTGCGCGACCATCAGCGACAGCGCCTGCTTGTAGGCGAGCGCGCGCCGCGCGAGCAGCTCGCCGCGATCGCCGGGCGCGGCGGCATCGTGTTCGCCGCGAGCATGCCCGTCGGTTCCGACCGGGACGTCGCCGTCCGACAGCAGCCGGTTGACCTCGTCGAAGTCGCGCCCGTACCAGGCGAACAGGCCGTCGCCGATGCCGTTGACTTCGCCGAACCCCGGCCGCGCGGCCAACGGCACCGTGTTGAGGTAATCGACGACGATCTCGCGGCGCCGCGCGCCGGTGTCCTCGCCGTACAGGTAGGCGCGCAGCGTCGCCGAAGCCATCTGCCGCAGCTTTTCGACCGCCGACATCGTCCGGCCCTCGGGCGAATGACGGTACTTCTCGATCTGCGTCGCAAGCGTGCTGCCGCCGTGCGCCGAACGCCCCTCGTCGATCAGTTGCAGCGCCTGGTCGACGATGGCCTTGGCCAGCCGGTCCCATTCGATGGCCGGGTTGCGCGTCGGCCAGGTCTCGTCGAGCAGTTCACGGTTCTCGATGAACAGCAGCGTGCGCACGAGCAGCGGCGGCACCGCTTCGAAATCGACGTAGACGCGCTGCGGATAGCGGGCCGCGAACATCGGTTCGGCCCGGCAGTCGAGCAGTTCGAGTCCGGCCTGGTTCTTCTCGCGATACGGCGGGAACAGGCCGGCGTCGACCAGCTCGACCATCGCAGGCGACATGCGCGCCTGGCCGGTGACCGCGTAGCCGTTCGCCTGCAGCCGCTCGACCATCGCCGGCAGGCGGTGGTATCCGAAGCGCTGGTCGTAGGGCCCGGCATCGGGAAAGCGGATCGAACTGCTCGATCCCGGCTCGACATCGAAGCGCAGGTCCGCGACGTAACGGCTCAGCAACCGGGCCTGCAGGCCCGAGCTGCGGAACTCGCCGACCGCCCACCAGGCCGCGGCAACGGTCGCGCCAGCCGCCCCGACCGCGAGGCCGCCGACCATCAGGCGCGAGAGCCATTTGCGCGTGCGTGCCAGCAATGACGATGACAAGGGCGACCCGGCGATTCATGACTGGATCGTCCAAGCTATCGTCGCTACCGGGACCTGCCTACGCAGTCGTGCAGGACTGCCCGAAGGGCCCGACGGACGGTCGCGACAGCCGACGCGGCGCGCCCTTTTCGCGACAGTCGCGCGGCTCCGTCTCGCGCCGGCCGCGCGGCAGGTCGCGCGTGCAGGCCGGCCGCCGTCTACCCCGCGGCCGACCGGCCGCGGTCTGTGCCGCGGCCGACCCGCGTCGCTCAGGCCGCGGCGCTCGCCAGCGAAGCCTTCAGCCGCAGCCGGCGCGCGTGAAGGATCGGCTCGGTATAGCCCGACGGCTGGCGCGTGCCCTCGAAGACCAGGTCGCAGGCCGCCGCGAAGGCTTCGCCGTCGAAGCCGGGCGCCATCGGACGGTAGGCAGGATCGCCTGCGTTCTGCCGGTCGACGACGGCGGCCATCCGCTTCATCACGTCCATGACCTGCTCGCGCGAAACGACGCCGTGGTGCAGCCAGTTCGCGATGTGCTGCGACGAGATCCGGCAGGTTGCCCGGTCTTCCATCAGCGCGACGTCGTGGATGTCGGGCACCTTCGAGCAGCCGACGCCCTGGTCGATCCAGCGCACGACGTAGCCGAGGATCCCCTGCGCGTTGTTCTCGAGTTCGGCGGTCCTGTCGGCCTCGGACCATTTCGGGTCCTTCGCCACCGGGATCGTCAGGATGTCCTCGAGCCTGGCGCGACGGCCGCCGGCGGCGATCTCGGCCTGGCGCGCCGGGACGTCGACGCGATGGTAGTGCGTCGCATGCAGCGTCGCGGCGGTGGGGCTCGGCACCCAGGCGCAGTTGGCGCCGGCCTGCGGATGGCCGATCTTCTGCTCGAGCATCGCGGCCATCAGGTCGGGCATCGCCCACATGCCCTTGCCGATCTGCGCGCGTCCGGTCAGGCCGCAGGCCAGCCCGGTGTCGACGTTGGCCAGCTCGTAGGCGGCGATCCACGGCTGCGACTTCATGTCGGCCTTGCGCACCATCGGGCCGGCCTCCATCGACGTATGGATCTCGTCGCCGGTGCGATCGAGGAAGCCGGTATTGATGAAGGCCACGCGCGACTTCGCTGCGCGGATGCATTCCTTCAGGTTGACCGTCGTGCGCCGCTCCTCGTCCATGATGCCGAGCTTGACCGTGTTCGCCGGCAGGCCGAGCACCTGCTCGACGTGGTCGAAGATCTCGTTCGCGAAGGCCACTTCGTCGGGGCCGTGCATCTTCGGCTTGACGACGTAGATCGAGCCCTGCGTCGAGTTGCGCAGACCCGTTTCCTTGCGCAGGTCGTGCATCGCGACCAGCGTCGTGCACATCGCGTCGATCAGGCCCTCGTAGGCCTCGTTGCCGTTGCGATCGAGGATCGCCGGGTTCGTCATCAGGTGACCGACGTTGCGCACCAGCATCAGCGAGCGGCCCTTGACCGCGAAGCTCGAGCCGTCGGGACCGCGGTATTCGCGGTCCGGGTTCATCCGGCGATCGAAGCTGCGCCCGCCCTTCGTCACCGATTCGACGAGGTCGCCGCGCATCAGGCCGAGCCAGTTGCGATAGGCGAGCGCCTTGTCTTCGGCGTCGACGGCGGCGACCGAATCTTCGCAGTCCATGATCGTCGTGACCGCGGCTTCGAGCAACACGTCGGACACGCCGGCGGCGTCGCTCTTGCCGATCGCGTGTTCGCGGTCGATCGCGATCTCGATGTGCAGCCGGTTGTGCCGAAGCAGCACGGCCTGCGGCGCCTGCGCGTCGCCGCGGTAGCCGGCCAGCAGCGACGGATCGGCCAGCCCGGTCTCGCCGGCCGGCGTGTCGGCCTTCAGCGCACCGTCGGCGATCCGGTAGCCGGTGACCTCGGCATGGCTGCCCGTGGCCAGCGGCACGGTTTCGTCGAGAAAGCGCTTGGCCCAGGCGATGACGCGTGCACCGCGGGCCTCGTCGTAGCCACCGGGCTGCGGCGCTTCGCCCATCGCGTCCGTGCCGTACAGCGCGTCGTAGAGGCTGCCCCAGCGTGCGTTCGCGGCGTTCAGCGCATAGCGCGCGTTCATTACCGGCACGACGAGCTGCGGACCGGGAATCGTCGCGATCTCGGGGTCGACGTTGGCGGTATCGACGTTGAAGTCGTCGCCTTCGGGCACCAGGTAGCCGATCTCCTTCAGGAACGCCATGTAGGTCGGCACGTCCTGCGGCTGGCCGCGGCGCTCGCGGTGCCAGGCGTCGATCTTCGCCTGCAGTTCCTCGCGCCTGGCGAGCAGCGCGCGGTTCTTCGGCCCCTTGTCGTGGATCAGCTCGGACAGGCCTTGCCAGAAGCGGTCGGAAGCGACGCCGGTGCCGGGCAGCGCTTCGTTCTCGATCATTTCGTAGAGCGGGCGGGCCACCTGCAGGCCGAATTTCTCGATGCGTTCGGTCATGGGGAGATCTCCTTGTGATTGCGGTTCGGCGGGCCTGGCGACCCGGCCGTTCCGACGGTTATCGAATCCGGTCGAGCACGTCGGTCAGCAGGCTGCCGACATGATCGGGCTCGGTGTCGAGCTGCTCGGGCGCCGCGCCTTCCCGGTTGACCCAGAAGCTGGTGAAGCCGTGCCAGCGCGCACCGATCGCGTCCCAGCCGTTGGACGAGACGAACAGGATCTCGCGCGCGCGGCAGCCGAAGGCGGCGGGCGCCAGCGCATAGAGCGCCGGCGCGGTCTTGAACGCCTCGACCGCCTGCGACGACAGGATATGGTCGAACAGCTCGGCCATGCCGGCGCTGCGCAGCGAGATGCCGAGCATTTCGCGATCGCCGTTGCTGAGGATCCCGAGCGGCAGCCCGGCTGCCTTCAGGCCGCGTAGCGCCGGCCGTGCTTCGGGAAAGGCCGACAGGCTCGCGTACTGCGCCATCAGTTGTTTCTCGGAACGGTCGTCGAGCGGCAGGGCCAGGCTCGCACCGGCGTGGCGCAGCGCATCGCGCGTGATTTCGCCGAAGGGCTTGTAGCGTCCGGCCAGCGTGCGCAGCCACGAGTATTCGAGCTGCTTGCGGCGCCACAGCCGCGACAGCTCGCCGCCCTTGCCCGGAAACAATTGCTCGGCAAGGCTGGTTACCGAATGCACGTCGAACAGCGTGCCGTAGGCGTCGAAGACCACGGCCTTGATCGCTTGCACCGAAGCCGCGGGCGAATCGGATGCGGACGAGGAAGGCGCGGCCGGGGAGGAAGCAGCGCGTGTCGCCATCGAAAGACTCCGTCAGGCTGGCGGACAGGCAGGCGGTTCCCTTGCCGTGTCCCGACAGCATCCCAAGACTAGCGTGCCGATCAGTGACGAAAAAGAGCCTAATGGCCGAAGCTGCTTGTACTTTTGTGCACGAATCGTCGTCATTTGCCTGATCCGATGAAATCATCGACGATGCCGCGATGAGCCAGCCATTCGATTCCATCGCCGAAGGCCGCACGCTTGCCTGCGTCGACATCGGCGGCACGAAGGTCGCCGTTGCGCTGGCGACGCGGCGCGGTTTCCTGAGCCCGCTGCGCGAGCCGACCGCGACGAGCGGCAGCAACGATGCGGTCGCGCTCCAGGTGATCCGGATGATCGGCGAGGCCTGCGGGCAGGCCGGTGTCGACGAGGCGGCGCTCGATGCGGTCGGCGTCTGTTCGACCGGGCCCTTCGTGCGCCGCGACGGCGTGATCGAGGTCGCGTCGCCGAACATCTGCGGCGCACTCGCCGGCGCCGGCAACTCGCTCGACAACGACTGGCGCACTGCCGTGCTCGAACGCCCGCTGCGCGAGCGCTATCGCGACCTGCGGATCGACAACGACGGCATCGCTGCGCTGATCGCCGAGCGGCGCTGGGGTGCGCTTCGCGACGTCGACGATTGCGCCTACGTGACCTGGAGCACCGGCGTGGGCACCGGCCTGTGCGTCGGCGGGCGCGTGCTTCGCGGCAAGGCCGGCAACGCCGGCCACGCCGGCCACAGCTTCGTCAACGACGATCCCCAGCCCCTGGTCTGCGGCTGCGGCAACGTCGGCGACGTCGAAGCGCAGGTCGGAGGCGCGGCGCTCGAACGCCGCCTCGGCATCGACGCAGCCGGATTGATGGCAGCCGCTCGCCGCGGCGACCCGCAGGCGCAGGCGGCGGTCGACCACGCCTGCACCGTGCTCGGTCGTCTGCTGTACAACCTGGTCGTCACGCTGGACCTGCAGCGCGTGAGTCTCGGCGGCGCGGTCTTCCTGCACAACAGCGAGTTGCTGCTGCCGAAACTGCAAGCGCAGCTCGACGGCCGCCTGCCGGCGCTTACCGACGAGGTTCAGCTGGTGCCGGCGGGCCTGGGTCTGCAGGTCGGCGAGTACGGCGCGCTTGCCCTCGTTGCCTGACACCCGGCGGAAACGACTTGTCGAGGGCCTGAAGGAAACTCGAGCACCAGTAGTGGACGTCGTACTTCCGGATGCGCTCGAGCAGCGCATTGTGGCGGTCGCGGCGTTCGGCAAGCGGCATCGTCAACGCCTGCTGCATCGCCTCGGCGGTGCCGTGCAGGTCGTAGGGATTGACCAGCAGCGCCTCTTCGAGCTGCTCGGCCGCGCCGGTGAAACGCGACAGCACGAGCACGCCGGGGTCCGAGGCCGCCTGCGACACGACGTATTCCTTGGCCACGAGGTTCATCCCGTCGCGCAGCGGCGTGATCACGCCGACGCTGGCGGCACGGTACAGGCCCGGCAGCCGCCGGCGCGAGACCATTCGATGGATGTAGCGCACCGGCATCCAGTCGAGATCGCCGAAGTCGCCGTTCAGCGCGCCGCACAGGCGTTCGAGCTGCCTGCGGATGTCCGAGTACGCATCGACGCTTTCCCGGCTCGGTGAAGCGATCTGGATCAGCGTGGCGCTGCGGCGGTTTTCCGGGTAGTTGGACAGCAATTCGCGAAACGCGAGGATCCGCTGCGGGATGCCCTTCGAGTAGTCGAGCCGGTCGACGCCGATCAGCAGTCGGCGCTGCGCGTACTGCTCGCGCATCGTCGCGTAGGACGCGCGCGCCTCGCGGCTGCGACCCAGCCGCTCGAACTCGGCCACGTCGATGCCGATCGGAAACGCCTGCGCATGCACGTTGCGACCGAAGGCGCTGAAGCGGTGCCTGTCGACCGCCTTCGCGCTGACCTCGTTCTGCGCGTAGGCGGTGAAGTGGCCGAGGTCGGTCTCGCTCTGGAAGCCGACGACGTCGTAGGCGAACAGCGAGCGCACGAGCCATTCGTGCTGCGGCAGCGCCGCCATGATCGGCGGCGGCGGCAGCGGGATGTGCAGGAAGAAGCCGATCCGGTTCGCGCAGCCGGCGCTGCGCAGCTCGGCCGCGAGCGGAATCAGGTGGTAGTCGTGGACCCAGATAATGTCGTCGGGCTGCAGCAGCGGCACCAGGCGGCGCGCGAACAACTGGTTCACGCGCCGGTAGCCGGGAATGTAGTTGCGCTCGAAGTCGGCGAGATCGAGCCGATAGTGGAACACCGGCCACAGGACGCCGTTGCTGTAGCCGGTGTAGTAGGCGTCGTAGTCCTCGCGGCTCAGGTCGACGGTTGCCAGCGTGACCTTTCCGGCCTGGAGCGTGTGCAGATCGCCTTCGCCGGGCGCGCCGTCTTCGACGATCCTGCCGCTCCAGCCGAACCACAGTCCGCCGGTGGTTTGCAATGCTTCGCCGAGCGCCACGGCAAGCCCGCCGGCGGCGGGCTTTCGCGGGTCGGCGATCCGGTTCGAGACAACGACCAGGCGGCCCATCAGATCACCGAATGCCAGGGCGCGGAAAGGCGAACCGCGCCATTGATGATACCCACCATCGAGTAGGTCTGCGGGAAGTTGCCCCACATCTCGCCGGTGACCGGGTGGGTGTCCTCGGACAGCAGCCCGAGATGGTTGCGGCTGGCCAGCATCGCCTCGAAGATTTCGCGAGCCTGCTGCTGGCGCCCGGTGCGCGCGAGCGCGTCGATGCGCCAGAACGTGCAGATGTTGAACGCGGTCTCGGGTTTTCCGAAGTCGTCGGGCGCTTCGTAGCGACGCATGAACGGGCCGTGGCACAGGTGCTGCTCGAGCGCGTTGATCGTCGAGACGAAGCGCGCGTCGCGCGGGTCGATGAAACCGACTTCGGCCATCAGCAACACGCTGGCGTCGAGGTCGCGCCCGCCGAAGCTCTCGACGAAGGCCTGGCGCTCCTCGTTCCACGACTCCTGCAGGATCCGCGTGTGCATCGCGCTGGCGTGCGCCTGCCAGTAGTCGGCCCGGTCGGGCAGTTCGAGCAGCCGCGCGATCCGGGCGAGCCGATCGCAGGCTGCCCAGCTCATCAGCGCCGACGAGGTGTGGATCCGCGCGCGCGTGCGCAGTTCCCACATGCCGGCGTCGGGGAGGTCGAAGACGCGCACGGCCTGCTCGCCGACCAGTTCGAGCCGCTCGAACTCGGGCCGGCCGGCGCGATGCAGCAGCCGGTGGTCGTAGAAGGCCTGCGAGGACCCGAGCACGATGTTGCCGTAGACGTCGTGCTGATGGTGCTCCTGCGCCTGGTTGCCGACGCGCACCGGTCCCATGCCGCGGTAGCCGGGCAGGTGCGCGACGATCGTTTCGGGAAGCTGCCGCTCGAGGCCGATGCCGTAGAGCGGCTGCACGTGCGCGCCGCCCGAGTCGACGACGACGTTGACGAGCCAGCCGAGGTAGTCCTCCATCGTGCCGACTTCGGCCAGGCTGTTCAGCGCGCGCACGACGAAGAACGCGTCGCGCAGCCAGCAATAGCGGTAGTCCCAGTTGCGCCCGCTGTGCGGGGCCTCCGGGATGCTGGTCGTCATCGCGGCGACGATCGCGCCGGTGTCCTCGAAGACCGACATCTTCAGCGTGATCGCCGCGCGGATCACCGCGTCCTGCCACTCCAGCGGCAGTGCGAGCCGCTGGCTCCAGGTGCGCCAGTAGCCGATCGTTTCCTGCTCGAACAGGCGCGCCGTATCGGCCACGCCGTCGTGCAGCGTCTCGTCGGGGCCCAGCAGCAGGTTCAGCTCGCGGTTCAGCACGAAGACCTGCCGGCCGAGCACGTAGGAGATCGGCGCGTCGGTGTTCAGCCGCAGCGTCTGCGAATCCGCGCAGTAGCGGATGTGGTTGCTGCCGCGCGTGATGACCGGGCGCGTCTGTCCCCAGTCGAAGCGCGGATCGAGCGTGATCCGGATTCGCGGCGTGCCCTGCAGCGGCCTGATCCGCCGCACCAGCATCATCGGCTTGAAATAGCGCGAGCGGGCGAAGAAGCGCGGGGCGAAGTCGGTGATCTCGAAACCCTGGCCGTTGCGGTCGAAGAGCTGCGTGCGCAGCACCGCCGTGTTGGGTTCGTAGAACTGCCGCGATTCGGCGAAGTCCTCGATCTCGATCGCGAAGGCGCTGCCGTTCTCGGAAGCGTCGAGCAGCGCGTCGAAGACCGGGTCGCCGTCGAAGCGCGGCAGGCAGCACCAGACGATGCGCCCGCGCCGGTCGATCAGCGCGCTGAACGTGCAGTTGCCGATGACGCCCAGCGAGAGCGAGGCCTCGCAGGGCGGCGGAAAGCGCGATTCGGGCACGGAGGCCGGCGAGACTGCGCTCATTGCAGCGCAACCGCTGCCGGATGATCGGCGGGCAGCATCGCGGCCAGCCAGCTGCGCACGACGTCGGGCGACGCGCAGCGGTGCATGGCCACCGTGTCCCCGGCGCCGACCTTGATTCCCTCGCCCCCGAGCGCCTGCACGCTGGCGAAACCCGCCTCGTCGGTCGTGTCGTCGCCGGCGAACAGCGGCCGGCGACCGGCGAACGGCGGGTGCTCCATCAGAGCCGAGATCGCGCGGCCCTTGTTCGTGCCGGCCGGCTTGACCTCGACGACGTACTTGCCTTCGAGCAGCTCGAGCGCCGGGTCGAGGGCCACGACGCTCGACATCGTGTGCCGGCAAAGCGATTCGAGTTCCGGTGCGCTGCGATAGTGCAGCGCGACCGCGGCGCGCTTGCGCTCGACGTAGAGCCCCGGATGTTCGGCCGCCAGCGCAGTGGCGGCGGTTTCCGCCGGATGCAGGTCCGGCGGGGGCGGCGCCGACAGCGTGCCGTCGGGCAGTCGGAGAAGGCCGCCGTGTTCGGCCGCGAGCGTCGGTCGCCACGGGTCGAGGAAGCGGTCGAGTGCGTCGACCGGCCGCCCGGAGACGATGGCCAGCGCGCCGCCGAGCCGTTCCTCGATCGCCTCGAGGGCGGCGATCAGGCCGGGAGCCAGATGAACGGCGTCGGGATGCGGAGCGATGTCGGCCAGCGTGCCGTCGAAATCCAGGAACAGCGCGCTCGTTTCGAGGATGGGCGGTAGGGACGAGATCGGAATGGCGTTGCCTCGCGTCGGGTTGGGTCCGGCGCCAAGTTTAATGGCAGCTAGTAGCCCACGGTAAAGCGGCGGCGCGAGTGCGCGGGCTGCTCGAGCTCGTCGATCATCGCCTTCGCGTAGTCCTCGACCGAAATGCGGCTGCGGCCTTCGGCGTCGACGAGCAAGGTATCCGCACCCAGGCGATAGCGGCCGGTGCGCTTGCCTGCTTCGAGCTGCGCCGACGGGCTCAGCATCGTCCAGTCGAGCGTGGTTTCGTTGCGAAGCAGCTCGAGCGCGCGGGCGGCGCCTTCGGCCGACGCCTTCCGGTCCTCGGGAAAATCCGGCGTGTCGAGCAGGCGTCGGCCCGGAGCGACTTCGAGGCTGCCGGCGCCGCCGACGACGAGCAGCCGCGGAACCGCGGCCTGGATCGTCGCCGCGACGATCGAGGCGATGCCGCGGACGTAGTAGCCGTAGACATCGGCCTGCGCGTGGCCGCTGAAGGCGCTGACGACCGCGTCGTGGCCGCGCAGCACGTCCGACAGCGACGCCGTGTCGAGCACGTCGGCCTTGGCCACCTTCATGTCGTCGCGGGCAGCGGCGAGCCGGCCCGGGTTCGAAACGACTGCCGTGACGGTGTGGCCACGCGACAGTGCTTCGTCTCGCAATGCCGAGCCGATGAAACCGCTGGCGCCGATCAGTGCGATGTTCATGAGTGGGGTCCTCCTTGCCGCGTTTCGGAGCGTGAATCGTGCAGTCGCCCGGTCCTGTGCACGGCGGCGGGCGCAGCAGAGCAAACGGCCTGCCCGACGATGCCGCAGCCCGGGCGGTCGCCCGGCGCCGGCCGGGACCTCGGGACATCAGTCGCTGTCGATCGGCTCGACGTGCGTGTCCAGCGTGATGCCGGCCCGCAGCACCGCGTCTTCGACCTCGTCGGCCAGGTCGTGCGCCTGCTCGACGCTCCAGTGCCCGGGGACGCGCATGTCGACGAGCGCGAAGCGCATCGCGCCGGCGGCGCGGGTGCGCAGGTTGTCGAAGTGGCAGCCGCGCGGCCGGAACGACGCGAGCACGGCTTCGATCCGGGCGATCTCCTCGTCGTCGAGCGCGCGGTCCATCAGGCCGTCGACCGAGCGGCGCATCAGGTGCCAGCCCTCGCGCAGGATGTTCAGCGCGACGGCGATCGCAACCACCGGGTCGAGCCAGTACCGGCCGCTGACCCAGGCCAGCCCGACGCCGACGACGACCGCGGCCGTCGTCCAGACGTCGGCCATCAGGTGCCTGGCGTCGGCTTCGAGCGCCATCGAGCGATGCGCGCGGCCGACCCGGAACAGCAGACGTGCGACCGCGAAATTGAGCAGGCTGGCCAGCACCGACAGCGTCGTGCCCCAGCCGAGCGCATTCAGCGGCCGCGGATTGATCAGGCGCTCGGCCGATGCGACGAGGATCGCCAGCGCGGCGACGAAGATCAGCATGCCTTCGAAGGCCGCCGAGAAGTACTCGGCCTTGCCATGGCCGAACGGGTGCTCGGCGTCGGGCGGCATCTGAGCCAGCGAGACCATCAGCAGCGCGAACGTGGCGCCGGCAATGTTGACCAGCGACTCGAGCGCGTCGGAGAGAAAACCCACCGAACCGGTCAGCCACCACGCCGCCGACTTCAGCGCGATGGTCGCCAGTGCCGCGCCGATCGACAGCAGCAGGGCCTGGCGGGGTGTGATGGTCTGCATTTGGGGGTCGTCGCAAGCTCGAATCGGGCAGGTGCTTCCGAAGATAGCAATTCGGCTGATGGGATACTCGGCGTACGGCTATGCAGCGGGAGAAGCGATCGATGAATCGGCGAGGCGCAGCGCGCGGCACCCGTCGCTCGGGCGGAGGGTCGGAAGGGACGTCCGGCGTCCCCGACCTGCCGGTCGATCCGGTCCCCGAAAGCACGCCGGCGCAGGCGGCCGCGACGGCGCCGGCGTCGCGGCCGCGAGACGAGCCGCGGCGGGTCAGCCTCGCGCTGCAGGGCGGCGGTGCGCACGGGGCGTTCACCTGGGGCGTGCTCGACCGCTTGCTCGAAGACGATCGCATCGACTTCGAGGCGGTCAGCGGCACCAGTGCGGGTGCGATGAATGCGGCGGCACTGGTGGCCGGAATGGCCGCCGGCGGGCGCGACGGTGCGCGCGAGGCGCTCGATCGCTTCTGGCTGACGACGAGCCGGATGGCGCTGTTCAGCCCGATGCAGCGCACGCTGACCGACCGGCTTCTCGGGCGGTGGAACCTCGATCGTTCGCCGGGTTTCTTCCTGTTCAACCTGTTCAGCCGGCTGTATTCGCCGTACCAGACCAATCCGCTCGACCATCACCCGCTGCGCGAGCTGCTGACGCGCCAGATCGACATCGAGGCGGTGCGCGCGGCGCGGATGCGCGTCTTCGTGACGGCGACCAACGTGCGCACGGGCCGCCCGCGCGTCTTCGACAATAGCGAGCTGTCGTACGACGCGCTGCTTGCGTCGGCCTGCCTGCCGTACCTTTACCAGGCCGTCGAGATCGACGGGGACGCGTACTGGGACGGCGGTTACATGGGCAATCCGGCGATCTGGCCGCTGATCTACGGTTGTGCGAGTGCCGACGTGGTGCTCGTGCAGATCAATCCGCTGGTGCGCGAGGGCGTGCCGACCACGGCGCTCGAGATCGAGAACAGGATGAACGAGATTTCGTTCAACGCGTCGCTGATGCACGAGATGCGCGCGATCGGTTTCGTCCAGCGGCTGCTGAACGAAGGCGCGCTGACGCCCGAGGTCGCGAAGCGCTACAAGAACATGCGCATCCACATGATCGGCGACGAGGAAGGCATGAAGTCCCTCGGCGTCACCAGCAAGTACAACGCCGAGCGCGCGTTCCTCGAGCGGCTGAAGGCCGCGGGCCGCGCTTGTACCGAGCGTTGGCTCGAAACGACCTACGACGACCTCGGCGTCCGTTCGAGCGTCGACGTTGCGAAGACCTTTCTCTGAACCGCAGGAGGCGAAAGCCGATGAACGACCGTACTCATCACAGAGCCATCGTGACCGGACACAGCCGCGGGCTCGGCGCCGCGATCACCGAAACGCTGCTCGAACGGGGCATTCCGGTGTTGGGCGTCTCGAGAACGCTGGACCCGAAGCTGCCCGATCGCTTTCCCGGGCTCGTCGAGCAGGTGGCGGTCGACCTGGCCGATGCCGACGTGCTCGCGGACTGGCTGTTGAGCGACGCACTGCGGAGCTGGGTCGCGCAATGCGAGGTGCCGCTGCTGGTCTCCAACGCCGGCACGCTCGGCCCGGTGGGTCCACTGCCGACGCAGGATCCGGCTGCGATCGCCAAGGCGGTCGCGCTGAACGTCGCGGCACCGCTGATGCTTGCAGGCGCCTTTGCCGCGGCGAGCGCCGCGGCAGCCGACCGGCGCATCGTGCAGGTCTCGAGCGGCGCGGGGCGCAACGCCTATCCGGGCTGGGCCGTTTACTGCGCGACGAAGGCCGCGCTCGATCACCATGCGCGCAGCGTCGCGCTCGACCGCACGCCGGGATTGCGGATCTGCAGCCTGGCTCCGGGCGTCGTCGATACCGACATGCAGGCCGAGATTCGCGCGACCAGCGTCGAACGCTTTCCGAATCGCGAGCGCTTCGTCGCGCTGAAGCGCGACGGTGCGCTGGCCACTCCGGGGGACACAGGCCGGCGCCTCGTCGCGTACCTGCTCGACGCGCGCTTCGGCGATCAGCCGGTGGCCGACCTGCGCGGCTAGGACCGGCCGACCCTCAATCCTTCCACTCGGGCATGTCCTTCAGCTGGTCCTTGGTCAACGAGGTGACCAGGCGGTCGCCCTGCAGCTTGACCTGATCGAACTGGACGACGACGTCGCGGTCGCCGATGCCGAGGAATCCACCGGCCTCGATGGCGAGCGCGACGACCTGGCCGGAGCGGTCGATCAGCACTTCGCTGACCTCGCCGATCTTTTCGCCGGCCGCGTTCGTGACATCCATGCCGTCGAGTTCGAGATAGCGCGCGTCACCGCGGGCCGCGGCCGTCGAGCCGGTCGACGGCGTGGCGCCCGACGCCGCCGTTCCTGAGGTCGCACCCTGCGCGGCCGTGCCCGGCGTCGCGGTGCCGGTCGTCGCGCTGGTCGCCGAATCCGGCGAACTCGAGCCCACGGCCGGCGGCCTGTTGTCCATCGAGGTACCGCCTGCAGGTGCCGGCGTGCTGGTCGAACCCTGCTGCGCCATCGCGGCGGGGACGGTGAGTGCGGCGGCGATCAGTGCGGCGGGAAGTAGTCGAACGGTTTTCATCGGGCTGGCTCCTTTGACGTGGACTCGTCTGCGCGGCTGCGCGGCTGCGCGCCGGCCCGGAGACGGGTCGCGCGGCAGACGGGACTGGCTGCACGGCAAACGGGGGGCCCGACTTCGCGGTGATCGGCGTCTTGCTTCGCGGCCGATCGCACGGGGCGCGAGACGCGATCGCAACCGGATCGGGACCCGGCGGCGATTCGCGACCGATAGGGTGGAAATCGTCGGCATCTTTCTGGCGCGGCGATGCACGACGGACCCGATTCGCGCCACAGGAAGGAGGCAAGTCATGACGATCGATCAAGCGCGGCTCGAGGCCTTCGTCGGCAAGATGGTCGCCGACATGGGCGCCGCGATCAGCGCGCCGCTGGTGCGGCTGGGCGACCGGCTCGGTCTCTACAAGCAGATGGCCGGCGCCGGGCCGCTCTCGGCCGAGCAACTCGCCGAGCGCAGCGGCGTTCTCGAGCGCTACGTGCGCGAGTGGCTGAACGCCCAGGCTGCGAGCGGCTACGTCGACTACGATCCGGCCACCGAGCGCTACACGCTCGGCGACGAGGCGGCGATGGTGCTCGCCGACGAGCGCAGCCCGGTGTTCATGGGCGGCGCCTTCGACATCATGAGCGCCGCGTTCGCCGACCAGGACAAGCTGCTCGACGCGTTCCGCCACGGCCGCGGACTCGGATGGCACGAACACGACAAGTGCCTGTTCTCGGGCACCGAACGCTTCTTCCGCTCGGGATACAACGCGCACCTGGTGCCCGAATGGATCCCGGCGATCGAAGGCGCGCGCGAAAAGCTCGAGGCCGGCGCCCGCGTGGCCGACGTCGGTTGCGGCTTCGGCGCGTCGACGATCGTGATGGCCAAGGCCTGGCCGAACTCGCGGTTCATCGGTTTC
The DNA here is from genome assembly GCA_012513825.1 of Limnobacter sp. GTDB lineage: Bacteria > Pseudomonadota > Gammaproteobacteria > Burkholderiales > Burkholderiaceae_E > Zeimonas. Next base: position 19,767 of record JAAZBL010000240.1, read on the forward strand.
GACTATCACGAGCCGTCGATCGCCGCAGCGCGCGAGCGTGCGGCCGAGGCCGGCGTCGGCGACCGCGTCGAGTTCCAGGTTGCGGGCGCGAAGGACTATCCGGGGCGCGACTACGACCTGGTCACCTTCTTCGACTGCCTGCACGACATGGGCGACCCGGTGGGCGCGGCGCGGCACGTGCGCGAATCGATCGACGACGACGGCATCTGGATGCTGGTCGAGCCGTTCGCCCACGACAGCGTCGCCGACAACCTGAACCCCGTAGGGCGGATCTACTACTCGGCCTCGACGATGATCTGCACGCCGTGCTCGCTCGCGCAGGAAGTCGGCCTCGGGCTCGGGGCCCAGGCCGGCGAACGCAGGCTGCGCCAGGTCGCTACCGAGGGCGGTTTCGGCCGGTTCCACCGGGCCACCGAAACACCGTTCAACATGGTGTTCGAGGCTCGGGCCTGAGCCCTTACTTCAGTTCGATCTCGATGAACACGAACTCGTGTTCGTTCGGATTGATCACGTTGTGTTCGACGCCGGCAAGGCGGGCGTACGAGGCGCCCGCCTTCAGCGCGCTCTCGACGACGCCTTCGGGCGTCTCGAGCTGCAGCAGGCCGGTCGTCATCGGCACGATCACGTAGTCCAGCGCGTGACGATGATGGCCGGTTTCGGCGCCGCCCGCGAAGCGCCATTCGGTCACCTTGACGCGGTCGTTGTCGATCTGCACGGTGGGAACTGCGCGCGGACGGGACATGCGAATCTCCTTGACGGGGACTACCCGAGTCTAACGCCGGGGCACGGCTACACTAGGCCCATCGTCCGTCAGCCATCGTCAGCATCATGACCCACACCCCCTCCGGCGCTTCGGTCGCCGAGCTTTCCGGTTCCGAGCTGGCGCGCCAGGACATCGCCGCGCACCTGCACCCGTACACGAACCTTGCCGCGCACGCGGAAGTCGGGCCGATGGTGATCCGCCGCGGCGACGGCATCTTCATCGAAGACGACCAGGGCAGGCGCTATCTCGAAGCGATGGCCGGGCTCTGGTGCGCGTCGCTGGGGTTCAGCAACCGGCGTCTCGCGCAGGCCGGTGCGCAGGCGCTGGCCACGCTGCCGAACTATCACACGTTCAACCACCGCTCGAACCCGGCAACGATCGAACTGGCCGAGCGGCTGCTGGCAATCGCGCCGGTGCCGATGTCGAAGGTGTTCTTCGCGAACTCGGGCTCCGAGGCCAACGATTCGGCGGTCAAGCTCGTCTGGTACTACCACAACGCGATCGGCAAGCCGGCCAAGAAGAAGATCATCGCGCGACGCAATGCCTACCATGGCGTGACCGTCGCTTCGGCGAGCCTCGGCGGGCTGCCGGCGAACCACCGCGACTTCGACCTGCCGATCGAGCGGATCCTGCACGTCGACTGTCCGCACCACTATCGTTACGGCGAGCCGGGCGAGAGCGAAGAGGCCTTCGCGACGCGGCTGGCCGAGGCGCTCGAACGACGGATCCTCGAAGAGGGCCCGGATACCGTCGCGGCCTTCCTCGCCGAGCCGGTCATGGGCGCGGGCGGCGTCATCGTGCCGCCGGCCGGCTATTTCGAGAAGGTGCAGGCGGTGCTGCGCAAGTACGAGGTGCTGCTGATCGCCGACGAAGTCATCTGCGGCTTCTGCCGCACCGGCGAGATGTTCGGTTCCACGACCTTCGGCCTGCGTCCCGACGTCCTGACCGCGGCCAAGGCGCTTTCCTCGGGCTATGTGCCGATCTCGGCGCTGATGCTGTCGGAGAAACTGCATGCGGCGATCGCCGACAACAGCGGCCGCATCGGCACCTTCGGGCACGGCTTCACCTATTCCGGGCACCCGGTCGCGTCGGCGGTCGCGCTCGAGACGCTGCGCATCTACGAGGAGGAGCGCATGCTCGAGCACGTTCAGACGATCGCGCCGCGCTTCCAGCAGCGGTTGCGGCGCCTCGGCGAGCACCCGCTGGTCGGCGAAGCGCGCGGCGTCGGGCTGATCGGCGCCGTCGAGCTGAGCGCCGACAAGGCCAGCCGCACGGCCTTCGATCCGGCGGCGAAGGTCGGCGCCCGGGTTGCGCAACTGGCGCTCGACGAAGGGCTGGTCGTCCGGGCGATGGGCGATACGGTCGCGTTCTGCCCGCCGCTGATCATCACCGCCCAGCAGGTCGACGAGATGTTCGACCGCTTCGAGCGCACGCTTCAGCGTCTCGCTCGCTGAGGGGTCCGGCGGCGGCCGGCCCGGCAGTGCCCGCATCGAAAGGGTGGGCAGGCTGCTAGCATTGGCCGTTTTCCTCCTCTCACGATGCACGCTTCGAATACGAATGCCGCGTCGCCGCGGTGCGCGCGACGCTTGCTGCGCATGCGGCTGGCGAACCGGGTGCTGATCGCCCTGCTTTCGTTCGGCGGCGTGGCCGCGACAGCGCTCGCCGAGGTGCCCGACACGATCGGCCAGCGCGTGCTGGCCTGTGTCGCCTGTCACGGCGAAGAAGGGCGTGCGACGCCCGAGGGCTACCTGCCGCGCATCGCCGGCAAGCCGGCGGGCTACCTGTACAACCAGCTGCTGAACTTTCGCGACGGCCGCCGGCACAACGCGGCGATGAGCCGGATGCTCGCCTACCTGTCCGACGACTATCTGCGCGAGATCGCCGAATATTTCGCGTCGGTCGACCTGCCGCATCCGCCGCCGCAGGCGCCGGCCGCGACCCCCGCGATGCTCGCCCGCGGCGAGACGCTGGTCAGGCACGGCGACGCTGACCGGCGGCTGCCGTCCTGCGCCGCCTGTCACGGCCACGCGCTGACCGGGGTCGAACCGGCGGTGCCCGGCCTGCTCGGCCTGCCTCGCGATTACCTGGCCGGACAGTTCGGTGCCTGGAAGACGGGGCTGCGGCATGCGCAGGCGCCCGACTGCATGGCCGAGATCGCCGAGCGGATGCGGCCCGACGACGTCGCATCGGTGGTGAACTGGCTGGCGTCGCAACCGGTGCCCGCCGATTCGCGGCCCGCGGCGAATGCGCCGGAACCGCCGCCGATGCGCTGCGGAGGCATCGCGCAATGACGGCGAAGCAAGCGAAGACGGGCCGCAGGCGCTGGCTGCCTGCGCTGGCGATCGTCGTGGCCGCAATCGCGGCACTGGCGGCGCTCGTCGCGTTCCTGAACCTGCGCGGCGAATCGCCGGTCGGGCAGGTCGCTGCGACCGCGCCGTCGGCGGAGACGATCCGGCGCGGCGCGTACCTGGCGCTCGCAGGCAACTGCGCCGGCTGCCATACGGCGCCCGACGGCACCGGGTATGCCGGCGGGCGCGGCATCGAAACGCCGTTCGGCGTCATCTTCGCGTCGAACCTGACGCCCGATCCCGACACCGGGATCGGCGACTGGTCGGCGGACGAGTTCTGGCGAGCGATGCACAACGGACGCTCGAAGGACGGCCGGCTCCTCTATCCGGCCTTTCCGTATCCGAACTACACGCAGGTCACGCGCGAGGACTCCGACGCGATCTACGCGTTCCTGCAGAGCCTGCCGCCGGTAGTGCGACCGAACCGGGCTCATGCGCTGCGCTTTCCGTACGGGCTGCAGGCTTCGCTGGCGGTCTGGCGTGCGCTGTTTTTCAAGCCGGCCGCCTTCGAACCCGATCCGGCGCGGCCGGCCGAGTGGAACCGCGGTGCCTACCTGGTGCGCTCGCTCGGGCACTGCGGCGCCTGTCATTCGCCGCGCAACTTCCTGGGCGCCGTCGCACCGGCCAGCGAGTTCACCGGCGGTCCGCTGTCGGGCGCCGGCTGGTACGCGCCGTCGCTGAAGGCGGCCGAGGAGGCCGGCGTCGCGCACTGGGAGATCGCCGACATCGTCTCGCTCCTGCAGACGGGCCAGTCGCAGCGGGCCAGCGCGATCGGGCCGATGGCCGAAGTCGTGTTCCGCTCGACGCAGCACCTGGACGAGGCCGACCTGCAGGCGATGGCGGTGTTCCTGAAGTCGCTGTCGCCGCAACCGGTCGCCGTCGACGAAGCCCCGGAGCCGTCGGCGGCCCTCCTCGACCGGGGCCGCGAAGTCTACGAAGCGCAGTGTGCCAACTGCCATGGCGACGAAGGCGAAGGCGCAGCCGGGGCCTATGCGCCGCTGGCCGGCAATCGCGCGGTCACGATGGCGTCGTCGGCGAACGTCGTGCGAATGGTCCTCGACGGCGGCTTCACGCCTTCGACGACCGGCAATCCGCGGCCCTACGGAATGCCGCCGTTTGCGCATTCGCTCGACAACGCCGATATTGCAGCGGTCGTCAGCTATATCCGCAACGCCTGGGGCAACCGGGCGTCGCAGGTGTCGCCGCTCGACCTGATGCGCTACCGTTGACGGCGCCGTCCGCACCGTTCCTATTTGAAGGAAAGCAGAACGTGTTCAGCAACATCCCCCCCTACGACGGCGACCCGATCCTGTCGCTGCAGGAGACCTACGCGCTCGATCCGCGTGCCGATCGCGTCAACCTGAGCATCGGTTTCTACTACGACGAGGACGGTCGCCTGCCGGTGCTGCGTTCGGTGCTCGACGCGCATTCGGCGCTCGGCACCACGCACCTGGGCCGCGGCTACCTGCCGATGAGCGGCGATCCTGCCTATTGCAGTGCGGTCCGGCCGCTGGTCTTCGGGGACGACTGCGAGGCCTGCGTCGACGGGCGCGTGGCCACGATACAGACTCTCGGCGGCTCGGGCGCGCTGAAGGTGGGCGCCGACTTCCTGTTCAGCGCGTGGCCGCGCTCGCGGGTCTGCATCAGCGATCCGACCTGGGACAACCACCGGGCGATCTTCGAGGGCGCCGGCTTCGAGGTCGAGGCCTATCCGTACTTCGACAGCGCCACCGGCGCGGTCGACTTCGCCGGGATGATTGCTTTCATCGGAGCGCTGCCGGCGCACAGCATCGTCGTGCTGCATCCGTGCTGCCACAACCCGACCGGTGCCGACCCGACGCCGGCGCAGTGGGACGAACTGATCGCGCTGATGGCCGCGCGCCGGCTGATCGCGTTCTTCGACATGGCCTACCAGGGGTTCGCCCGCGGCATCGACGAAGACCGCTACGCGGTGCGCGCGGCCGCCGATGCCGGGATGTCCTTCGTCGTCTCGCAGTCGTTCTCGAAGACCTTCGCGCTGTACGCGCAGCGCTGCGGCAGCCTGAGCGTCGTCTGCGCCAGCAGCGAGGAGGCGCAGCGTTCGCTCGGGCACCTGCAGCGCATGGTCCGGCGCAACTACTCGAGCCCGCCGTCCTACGGTTCGCGGCTGATCGAGCACGTGCTGTCCGACGACAGCCTGCGCACCGCGTGGTTCGACGAGGTCGCCGGGATGCGCGCACGGATGGCGAGGATGCGAGGCCGGCTGCACGAGGCACTGACGGCCGACGCGAAGGACGGCGACTGGGGCTTCCTGCTGCAGCAGAACGGGATGTTCAGCTACGCGCCGGCCCTCGGCCGTCACGCGTTGGCGCTCCGGAACGACTTCGGCGTCTACATCCTCGAGTCGGGCCGGATCTGCATCGCCGGCCTCACGAGCGGCAACGTCGCGCACGTGGCGCGCGCCTTTGCCGAGGTCGCGTCGGCCGGCTGAGCGATACCGGCGTCGCGCCCGGTGGCCGAGCTGCCGCCGGGCTCGGCCGTGCAGGAGTCGCCGGGCCCGGGCGGGGTCGCGTCTTCGCGGCAAGCGCGTCGACGTTCGCGCCGTCGAGCGACCGCAGGAATGCGACCAGTGCCGCCTTGTCGTCGGCATCGAGCCCGAGCGGGACGAGCCGGGGGCTGCGCTGCGGCGACGCGCCGCCGCCGCGATCGTAGAACTCGACGACCTCTTCGAGCGTCGCGATCGAGCCGTCGTGCATGTACGGTGCGCTGCGCGATACGTTACGCAGCGACGGTGTCCGGAACGCGTGGCGATCGGCCGATCGGCGCGTGACCTCGAAGCGGCCGAGGTCCTCGTCGATCTCGCCGCCGATCACGGCGATCTCCGTTGCGCTCAACCGCGCCTTCAGGCCCGGTGCGAGCGTCACCTCGCGGATCGGCACCGGCCGCGAGGCCAGCCCGCCGCCGGTCGCATGAAAGCCTTCGTCGGTGAAGTCCGCGTCGCGCTCGCCGACCAGGTGGCAACTTGCGCAGCGCGCCTTGCCGGTGAAGACCTGGAAGCCCCGCTGCTCGATTGCATTCAGCGCTTCGCGGTCTCCGCCATAACGCCAGCGGTCGAAGCGCGAATCGGCCGAAACCAGCGTGGTCTCGAATGCGGCGAGCGCCGCGGCGACCGTCTCGACCGACACGCGCCGGCCGTCGAAGGCGCGCTCGAAGAGCCCGGCGTAGTCGGGCAGCGCATCGATGCGATCGAGCACCTGGCGTTCGGAGCGGTTGCCCATCTCGTCGGCGTGCAGCAGCGGCTGCCAGGCCTGGCGCAGCAGCGACGATTCGCGCCCGTCGTGGAACAGCGTCTTGCGCCAGGCCACGTTCAGCAGCGACGGGGCGTTGCGGCGCAGGCTGCGGCCCTCGATGCCGACGGCCGTTCGCGATGCGTTCGACGTGAAGCCCTGTTCGGGCACGTGGCACATCGCGCAGGACATGGTCCCGTTGACCGACAGCCGGCGGTCGAAGAACAGCTTGCGGCCGAGTTCGACGCGCTGCGGCGTGACGACGAGGCCGGCGGACGCTTGCGGCGGCGGCAGGCCGAAGGCCGGGCCGGACGGCTGCGAAGAGGCCGCTGCATCCGCCACCGGATCCGTGAGCAGCCGATCCGGAGCATGCGGGCGCGACGGCGGTGCAATCGAGGTCGGCTCGCCCGAGGCGAACCGGGCGCCGGCTGCCTGCCCTTCCGTTCTGTCGGCTTCGAGCGCGAGCGTCAGGATGTCGTTGAAGACGACCTCGGGATGCAGGAACTCGGCCCCGTAGACTTCGCGGACCTGCCCACGCGGGTCGATCAGGAACACCTTCAGCATGTGGGCGATCGCGCGGGTCGGCCTGCCGGCGGCGTCGCGCTCGACTTCGACGTCCTGGCCGAAACCGTCGAGAATCGGTTTCAGCCGCGCCATCGACGAGGTCGTCAGGAAGTGCCAGCGCAGCTCGCGCGAGCGAGCGTAGTCGCCGCCATAGAACTGCATTGCCGCCGGCGAGTCGTTGGTCGGGTCGAACGACAGCGAAACGAAGCGGACCTTCGCTCGCAGCGACGGCTCCGCCAGCACGCGTTCCCTGACGTCGACGAAGGTGGCGTAGGCCAACGGGCAGCCGACCGGATCGGTGCAGTACGTATAGACGAACGACAGCAGCGTGATCGCTCCGTGCGTGTAGGCGGACAGGCGACGAGGCCACAGGCGGCTGCCTTCGAGGACCCAGCCGTCGGCGGCGGCCTGGATCACGGGAAGCGTGTAGCTTCCCGGAGGATTCGCGGCGAAGTCCTGTAACGGCCGGATCGGCACCGGCTGTCCGGCTGCCGGCGGGGCGCCGGCGAGAGCGAAGGCCGCGCACGAGGCCAGCAGCCAGGCGCCGACCGTCGCCCGGATTCCCGGACCGGCGTCCTTCCCGGCAGCTCCGCGGCGACTGCCCGAACTGCCGGCGACGTCGGCGCAGCCGATTCGAAGGCCGTCAGCGCCCGGCCACGACCATCGGTTTCGCGCCGCCATCGCCGTTCGATGCCGCGGCCGGCGCGCGAGCCGAGAACTTCATGTGGTGCGCGCGCCCGAGTCCCAAAGCGTTGAAGTCGAGTGCGAACGTCGGCTTCAGTTCCTTGCCGTCCCATTCGAAGGCGCGCAGGAACTGCTCGTTGTCTTCGCCCTTCTTGTCCCAGTTGGCCAGCAGCGAAGACGTGACGTAGACGCGCTTGCCGTCCCAGCTCTGCGACACCATGTTGACCTGCTTGCCGGTGACCTTCTCGTAGGTCTGTTTCGGGTTTTCGGGGTCGCTCAGGTCGAAGTAACGTGTCTTGCCGTCCATGAAGGTGTTGACCCACAGGCCCTTCGCGTCGGCCGTGATCGAGATGTCGACCGGCAGCGGAATCTTCGACGGATCGCCGATCGTTCCGACCTGTTTCGCCTGCCACTGGCCGCCGGCGTCCTGGCGCACGAGCCAGAGCGCCGAGGTCAGTGCACTGGCCGTGATCGCCCAGTTGTCCTGCGGGTTCAGCGACCAGCGGATCTCGAGCGGCGCGCCCGGTACCTCGAAGACCTTCGTCGGCGTCATCGACTTCAGGTCCCAGAGCACCATCGTCTGGCCGAAGTTCTTCATCGCGCCGGCGTCCTGGACCAGCGTGCCGAAGTCCATCATGTAGTTGGTCCAGCCGGCGAAGCTCGAGGTCAGCATCACGTTCTTCTGCGGGTTGATGCCGATGTCGTAGCCGTAGCCGTCGCCGTTGCCCGCCGGGCCGTGGCCGACCGGCATCTCGTGCCTGGAGACGAGTTCGCCCTGGTTGTTGTAGACGGCGATGCCGGTCCTGCCGCCGTGGTCGCGCGCGTTCGACAGGCCCTGGACCAGCATGCGGCCGGGCAGCGCGTAGAACGTGTGCGGTCCGACGAAACCGGTCTTTTCGGCGAAATCGTCGATCGACTTCACGAGCCGCGGCTTGGCCGGGTCGGTGCCGATGTCGAAGACGAAGATCCGGCTGTCGTCGAGCCGGCCCGCCCAGAGGAAGCGGCGGTCGTCGGTGAAGCCCATGTGGTGCGCCTCGCCGCGCCCGCCCACCGACAGCGTATGGATGACGCGGCCGAACGTGCTGCTGCCCGGCTCGACGTCGATCGTCACGAGCTTGTCGGAGCCGTCGCCGAGGCCCTCGACGCCGAGTGTCCAGACATGCAGATAGTGTTCCTGGCCCTTGATCAGTCGTGTCGTGTACGGCGAGTTGCAGGTTTCGTCGGCCAGCAGCGGGGTGGCCGGCACCGCGAGCAGCGTCGCGGCAACTGCGAGGGCGCTGACGGGGAGCGTGTTCATGAGCCCGCCTCCTCCTAGCCCGAACTACCGGGTACTTCTTGGGTGGCTCGATGTTGCTCCATTCCGCCCTCGCGTTCAAGCGCTGATGCGCAGCCGCCGAAGTGCGTCGGCCGCGAGCTCGCGCGTGAGCTCGGCGGCGCCGCGGACGCGACACAGGGCGGCGGCCTGTCCCGACCAGAGCGGCGTGAAATCGGCCGAGCCGGCGGCTTCGGCCTTCGCGCGCAGCGGCGCCAGCGCCGTGCCTGCCTGGGGAAAGGCCGGCGCCTGCGCGGAGATCGGGCCGAGCTCGCGGACCGCGCGATTGACGATGCTGCGCGCCGGTCGGCCGGTGAATACGTTGGTCAGTGCGGTTCCGTCGTCGCGCGCGTCCGCCAGCGCCTTGCGATGCAGCTCGGAGACCCTGGCCTCGGGGCAGAACAGGTAGGCGGTGCCGATCTGGACGGCCGAAGCGCCGAGCGCGAGCGCCGCGACGATGCCGCGCGCATCGGCGATGCCGCCGGCCGCGATGACCGGGACCCGGACCGCGTCGGCCACCTGAGGCACGAGCGCGAAGGTGCCGACCTGCGTCGCGGGCTCGTCGTCGAGGAACATGCCGCGGTGTCCACCGGCTTCGGCGCCCTGCGCGATGATCGCATCGCAGCCGCGTGACTCGAGCCAGCGCGCCTCGGCGACCGTAGTCGCCGACGACAGTACCTTCGCCCCGGTCGACTTCACGCGCTCGAGCAGGCGCGGCTCGGGCAGGCCGAAGTGGAAGCTGACGACCTCCGGACGCAGGGCTTCGACGAGGCGGCAGGCAGCGTCGTCGAAAGGCGTGCGCGACGTTGCCGCGGCGCCGGTGTCCGGCGGTTCGAGCGCGAGTTCGGCGTAATAGCCGGCCAGCCGGTCGCGCCAGCCGGCTTCGCGCACCGGGTCTTCGGGCGTTGCCGCGTGGCAGAAGAAGTTCAGGTTCAACGGTCCGGACGCCGCCTTGCGGATCGCCTCGGTCTCCGCGCGGATCTGCTCGGGGCTCAGCATCGCGCAGGGGAGCGAACCGAGGCCGCCGGCCCCGGTCACGGCTGCGGCCAGCGCGGAGCCGGCCGGTCCGGCCATCGGCGCCTGGACGATCGGCAGTTCGATGCCCAGCAGGTCGAGGATCCGCGAGTCGGGCCAGTCGCTCTTGCTCATGTTCAGCCTCCGGAAAAGGGCACCGATGCGGACATCGACGTCAGGATCGACCGGAGCGCCGCTGCGGTTTCCGGCAGTTCCGTTCGCGGATTCCCGCGTGTAAGCTGCCGCCATTGTGCCGGTTTGTCCTGCGTCAGAAGCCGCGTCGATAGTAGCGCCGCGACCCGGTGTCGGTTCATGGGTCCGTGCTGCATACTGCACTGCAGCAACAAGGGAGGCAACATGGATACTGATCTGGCACAGCGAATAGCGCGCGACCCGAACTACCAGGCCCTGGTCGAGAAGCGCACCCGATTCGGCTGGTTGCTCACGCTCGCGATGCTGGTCGTCTACTACGGCTTCATCCTGCTCGTGGCTTTCGCCAAGGACCTGCTGGCCAGGCCGCTCGGCAGCGGCGTCATGACGCTCGGGATACCGATCGGATTCGGCGTCATCGTCTTCACGATCGCGATCACCGCCTACTACGTCAGGCGTGCGAACAGCGAGTTCGACGAGCTGGTCGACCGGGTCGTTCGGGAGGCGCTCAAATGAACGGCCCCCGCGAACTCACGAGAAAGGCGGTCGCACTGGCGGCGCTGTTCGGCGTCTCGGCGGCCGTGCTGGCCGCCGGCGGCGACCTCGGGCAGGCCGAGAAGCAGGCGACCAACTGGACGGCGATCGGCATGTTCGCGCTGTTCGTGCTGGCCACGCTGTACATCACGAAGTGGGCGGCATCGCGCACGAAGTCGGCGGCCGACTTCTACACGGCCGGCGGCGGCATCACCGGTTTCCAGAACGGGTTGGCGATCGCCGGCGACTACATGTCGGCGGCCTCGTTCCTCGGCATCTCGGCTGCGGTCATGGCGAGCGGCTTCGACGGCCTGATCTACTCGATCGGTTTCCTGGTCGGCTGGCCGATCCTGACCTTCCTGATGGCCGAACGCTTGCGCAACCTCGGCAAGTTCACGTTCTCCGACGTCGCCGCGTTTCGCTTCGGGCAGACGCCGGTGCGGATCTTCGCAGCCTCCGGCACGCTGGTCGTCGTCGCGTTCTACCTGATCGCGCAGATGGTCGGCGCCGGCCAGCTGATCAAGCTGCTGTTCGGCCTCGAGTACTGGATCGCCGTGGTCATCGTCGGCGGGCTGATGATGATCTACGTGTTGTTCGGCGGAATGACCGCGACCACCTGGGTGCAGATCATCAAGGCCTGCCTGCTGCTCGGCGGCGCGACCTTCATGGCCTTCATGGTGATGCTTCGCTACGGATTCAGCCCCGAGGCGATGTTCTCGCACGCGGTCGAGGTCAAGACGCAGCTTGCCGCCGAAGCCGGCGCGCCGGCCGAGCAGGCGAGCCGCCAGGGCATCTCGATCATGGGACCGGGCAACTTCGTCAAGGACCCGATCTCGGCGATCTCGTTCGGCATGGCGCTGATGTTCGGCACTGCCGGCCTGCCGCATATCCTGATGCGCTTCTTCACGGTGCCCAGCGCCAAGGAAGCCCGCAAGTCGGTCATGTGGGCGACCGGCTGGATCGGCTACTTCTACCTGCTGACCTTCATCATCGGTTTCGGCGCGATCACTTTCGTGCTGACCAACCCGGGGTTCCTCGATCCGCGATCGGGCGGCCTGATCGGCGGCAGCAACATGGCGGCGGTCCACCTGGCCAACGCGGTCGGCGGCAACGTCTTCCTCGGCTTCATCTCGGCCGTCGCGTTCGCGACGATCCTCGCCGTGGTCGCCGGTCTCACGCTGTCGGGCGCCTCGGCGGTCTCCCACGACCTCTATGCCACGGTCATCAAGCGCGGCCAGGCCGACAGCGCGGCCGAACTGCGCGTCTCGCGGATCACCACGATCGCGCTCGGCGTGCTCGCGGTGATCCTGGGCATCGCGTTCGAGAAGCAGAACATCGCCTTCATGGTGTCGCTGGCCTTCGCGATCGCGGCCTCGGCGAACTTCCCGGTGCTGTTCATGTCGGTGCTGTGGAAGGACTGCACGACGCGCGGCGCGGTGATCGGCGGCTTTCTCGGGCTGATCTCTTCGGTGGTGCTCACGGTCCTGTCGCCGTCGGTCTGGGAGGCGACGCTCGGCAATCCGAAGGGCTCGGCCTGGTTCCCGTACACGTCGCCGGCGCTGTTCTCGATGACGATCGGCTTCGTCGGGATCTGGCTGTTCTCGATCCTCGATCGCAGCGAGCGGGCGCGGATCGACCGGGCCGGCTACCTGGCGCAGAAGGTGCGTTCGGAGACCGGCATCGGCGCCGCGCAGGCCTCGGCGCATTGAGTTCCCGGCGCAGCGAGTGTCAGGCAGCGCGCTCGACAGCCCGCCATTCGACCTGCTGACCCCGGCCGAGCGCGCGCGCCTGCGCGACTCGGCCGAAGAGGTCGACTACGCACCCGGTGCGACGCTGTCGGCGCCGCCGGCCGAACCGGCCGGCGTGTGGCTGCTGCTGGGCGGGCGCGTGCGGCTGGAACGCCAGGGCGCGGCCGCCTTTCGCGCGCGCAGCGGTGGCCAGGGCGGCGATCGACCGGAGCCCATGTCGGACTACGGCCCCGGCGAACTGGTCGCGCTGCGCTCGGCCCTGACCGGTCACGCCGACGGCGCCTGGATCGCGCTGGAGGCGGTCCGTGCGCTGCGGATCCCTGCGGCGGGCCTGCGCGAACTGCTCGCGGCCAATGCGGCCTTCGCGGCCGCCGTATTCGCCGAACTGGCCCGCCGGCTGTCCGGCGGTCCCGGGCCCGGGCGCACGCGCCGCGACCTGGCCTCGCTGATGATGTCGCAGGTGCGCGATGCCTACCTGCGCAAGCCCTTCTTCGTCGACGGCTCGACCGACCTGCTGAGCCTGTGCCGGACGATGGCCGACGAGGGCGTGACCGACGCGCTGGTGCGCGAGGCCGGACGCGTCGGCATCTTCACGACGACCGACCTGCGCGATGCGCTGCTGCGCTCGCAGCCGCCCGGCGAGCTGACCGTCGGCGAGCTCGCACGCTACGAGCCGATCTCGGTGGCCGCCGACGCCGAACTGCTCGAGGCGCTGCTGCTGATGCTGCGCCACCGCGTCCACCGCGTGCTGGTGCGCGAAGGCGACGAAGTGGTCGGCGTGCTGAGCCAGCTCGAGCTGATGAGCTTCGTGTCGAACCACTCGCACCTGATCGCACTGCAGGTCCAGCAGGCAGCAAGCGTCGGCGAACTGGGTGAAGCGGCGCACCAGATCGACAGGCTGATCGAACTGCTGCACGAAGACGGCGTGCGGGTCGAGATCATCGCCGGGCTCGTGCGCGAACTGAACCGGCAGGTGTTCACGCGGCTGTGGACGCTGCTGGCGCCGCAATCGCTGCGCGACAACAGCTGCCTCGTCGTGATGGGCAGCGAGGGACGCGGCGAGCAGATCGTCAAGACCGACCAGGACAATGCGCTGCTGCTGCGCGACGGCTTCGACATCGATCGCGCGCTGCTCGACGGGTTGACCGCGCAGTTCAGCGCCGCGCTCGGCGAGTTCGGCTATCCGCCATGCCCGGGCGGCATCATGCTCAGCCGCCCGCTGTGGAGCCAGTCGGTCGCCGGCTTTCGTGCCAGCATCCGCGACTGGGTCCACGGGGTCGACCCGGAAGGTCCGATGAACCTGGCGATCTTCCTCGACGCCAGCGCCGTGGCCGGCGACGCGAGCCTGCTCGCGCAGGCGCGCGACCACGTCGACCGGATCCTCGTCGACAGCGACGCCTTCTATGCCCGCTTCGCGAGCGCCGCGATCCAGTTCGGCGACCAGGGCGGCTGGTGGACGCGGCTGACCCAGCTGCGCTCGCGCGACAACTCCGAGGTCGACCTCAAGAAGCTCGGGATCTTTCCGATCGTCCACGGCGCCCGCGCGCTGGCGCTGCAGTACCGGCTGCGCGTCCTCGGCACGGCGGCGCGGCTGCGCGCGCTCGTCGGGCTGGGGCGATTCGACGAGGCGCTGGCGCGCGACCTCGTCGATGCGCTGCACTTCCTGATCGGACTGAAACTGCGCAACAATCTGGTCCAGCGCCGGCTCGGCCGGATTCCCGACAATCGTTTGCAGATCGCCAGCCTCGGCACGCTGGAGCGCGACGCCCTGAAGGACTCGCTCGCCATCGTCCGCCGGTTCCGGCAGTGGCTGGCCAGGCACTACAGGCTCGATTCGATTTGAGGCCCAGCGGAAACGGAAGGCGAGGTGAGGGCGGCGCTGGCGGCAGCGCAGACGAGGCCGGCGAGCGCGGCGTCGGCGCGCCAGCCACGCAGCGGCTGATCGCATTGTTCGGCGCCGCCTGCCTGCTGTTCAATTTCCCGCTGCTCGCGCTGTGGAAACGCGACGCCGTCGTGTTCGGCGTGCCGCTGTTCCCGGTCGCGCTGTTCACGGTCTGGGCCGTGCTGATCGGGCTGCTGGCCTGGATCGTCGAGCGGGCCGACGAATGACGGCCGCCCGGACAGCCTCCTAGACATGCTGTCGGCACCGCTGGTCCTCGGCGCGTCCTTCGCCTACCTGTTGCTGCTGTTCGCCGTCGCCGCCTTCGGCGACCGGCGCGCCGCGCAGGGGCGCTCGGTCATCGGCAATGCCTGGATCTACGCGCTGTCGATGGCCGTCTACTGCACGGCCTGGACCTACTTCGGCAGCGTCGGCCAGGCGTCGAAGCAGGGGCTCTGGTTCCTGCCCATCTACCTGGGCCCGATGCTGGCGATGCTGCTCGCCTGGCTCGTCGTGCGCAAGATGATCCGGATCGCGCGCGCCTACCGGATCACGTCGATCGCCGACTTCATCGCCAGCCGCTACGGCAAGAGCCGGCTGCTCGCGGCGCTCGTCACGCTGATCACGGTCGTCGGCATCGTTCCGTACATCGCGCTGCAGCTCAAGGCGATCTCGACCGGCTACGCGGTGCTGACCACACCGCCCGGCGCCAGCGCCGACGAGGGTGTCGCCTGGTGGCGCGACGGCACGCTGTACGTCGCGCTCGCGCTGGCCGGCTTCACGATCATCTTCGGCACGCGCCATCTCGACACCGCCGAGCGCCACGAGGGCATGGTCGCCGCGATCGCGTTCGAATCGCTGGTCAAGCTGCTGGCTTTCGTCGGCGTCGGCGCCTTCGTGACCTGGGGCCTGTTCGACGGGCTGGCCGACCTCTGGGCGCGCGCGCAGGCGCTGCCCGAGTTGAGCGGGCTGCTCGACCTGAGCCGGCATGCGGCTTCGCCCGCCTTCGCCTACGAGCAATGGTTCGCGCTGACGCTGCTGGCGGCGCTGTCGGTGCTGCTGCTGCCGCGCCAGTTCCAGGTCATGGTCGTCGAGAACGTCGACGAGCGACACCTGAAGCGCGCAGCCTGGGTGTTCCCGCTGTACCTGCTGCTGATCAACCTGTTCGTGCTGCCGATCGCGATCGGCGGCGAGCTGGCCTTCGGGCCGCGGCAGATGGATCCCGACGGCTTCGTGCTGTCGCTGCCGATGGCGCACGGCCAGCCGCTGCTGGCGCTGGCCGCGTTCATCGGCGGCCTGTCGGCGGCCACCGGCATGCTGATCGTCGAGACGATCGCCGTATCGACGATGGTCTGCAACGACCTCGTCATGCCGGCGCTGCTGCGCCTGCGCCGCTTCGGCGACCGCTCCGGCGGCGACCTGACCCGGTTGCTGCTCGGCATCCGGCGGGCCGCGATCATCGCGGTGCTGTTGCTCGGCTACCTCTACTTCCACCTGGCCGGCAGCGCCTATGCGCTGGTCAGCATCGGGCTGATCAGCTTCGCGGCGGTCGCGCAGTTCGCGCCGGCCATGTTCGGCGGCCTCTACTGGCGCGGCGGTACCCGGGGCGGCGCGCTGACCGGCCTGCTGGCGGGCTTCGGCCTGTGGGCCTACACGCTGATGCTGCCCTCGGTCGCGAAGTCCGGCTGGTTGCCGGCCGGATTCCTCGAGCACGGCCTGTTCGGCATCGAGCTGCTGCGTCCCGAACAGTTGTTCGGGCTAGACGGCCTCGACAACCTCACGCATTCGCTGTTCTGGAGCCTGCTCGCGAACGTCGGCGCCTACGTCTGCGTGTCGCTGTGGCGCGCACCGACCGCTCGCGAGGCGAGCCAGGCGCTGCTGTTCGTCGACGTGTTCGAGCGGGGGCAGTCGGCCGGCGCGTTCGCGCCGGTGTTCTGGCGCGGCCGTGCGCGCGTCGCCGACCTGCTGCCCCTGGCCAGCCGCTTCCTCGGCGCGGCGCGGGCACGGCAGATCTTCGATGACTACGCACGCCAGGTCGGCGCGCGCAGGATCGAGGAAATCCCGCCGGACGCGCGCCTCGTGCACCACGTCGAGACGCAACTGGCCGGCGCCGTCGGCAGCGTCTCGGCGCGCGTGATGGTCGCCTCGGTCGTCGACGAGGAGGCGCTGGCGATCGACGACGTGATGCGCATCCTCGACGAGGCCTCGCAACTGCGCAGCTATGCGCTCGCGCTGGAGGACAAGTCGCGTTCGCTCGAACGTGCGACGGCCGAGCTGCGCGCGGCCAACGAACAGCTGAAGAGCCTCGATCACCTGAAGGACGACTTCATGTCCTCGGTGACGCACGAGCTGCGCACGCCGTTGACCTCGATCAGGGCCCTGTCGGAACTGATGGTCGACGATCCGGCGATGGATCCGGCGCAGCGCCAGCAGTTCCTCGGCATCATCGTGGCCGAGAGCGAGCGCCTGAGCCGGCTGGTCAACCAGGTGCTCGACCTGGCCAAGATCGAGTCGGGACACGCCGAATGGCACAACAGCGACGTCGACATGCGGATGCTGGTCGAGCATGCCGTGCAGACGACCGCCGAGCTGTTCCGCGAACGCGGCACCGTCGTCGAGTTCGAGGCGCCGGACGAGGTCCGCACGATCCGGGCCGATCCGGACCGGCTGACGCAGGTGTTGCTGAACCTGTTGTCGAACGCGGCCAAGTTCGCGCCCGAGCAGGGCGGTCGCGTGCGGGTACGGCTGACGACCGACGAACAGGGCCTGACGGTCTCGGTCCACGACAACGGGCCGGGCGTTCCCGAGCACGAGCAGGCGATGGTGTTCGAGAAGTTTCGCCAGGGCGGCGATGCGGCGGCGCGGCCGCCGGGCACCGGCCTGGGCCTGCCGATCAGCCGGCAGATCGTCGGTCATTTCGGCGGGCGCATGTGGCTCGAGTCGCCGCCCGAAGGCGGAGCCCGCTTCGCGTTCTGGCTGCCGTGGCAGACTGCCGTTGATGGTCCGGAGGCTTCACGGTAGCTTGGGGGCGCGCTGATTTGCCGGTCGGGCGCGACCGCGGTGCCGAGTCGCAAGCCGGGCAGGGCATTCGGGAGGGGGGCATGGCGTACAGGATCCTGATCGCAGACGACGAGCCGAACATCGTGGTCTCGCTCGAGTTCATGATGAAGCGCGAGGGCTACGAGGTGAGCATCGCGCGCGACGGCCAGCAGGCGCTCGATGCGATCCTGCGCGAGAAGCCCGATCTGGTGCTGCTCGACGCGATGATGCCGGGCATGTCGGGCTTCGACGTCTGCCAGGCGGTGCGCGCGAGGGACGAGCTCCGGGACACGAAGATCCTGATGCTGACTGCGAAGGGGCGCGACACCGACATCGCGAAGGGGCTCGGCGTCGGCGTCGATGCCTACGTGACCAAGCCGTTCTCGACCCGCGACCTGGTGCGAAAGGTACAGGACCTGCTCGACGGCGCAGCGTGAACACCGATCGTCGGCTGCTTGTCGCGGTGCTGGCCCTCGCGCTGGCGCTGGCGGCGTGGCTGGTGCTCGGCGGACTGCTGTTCTGGCTCGCGCTCGACGACGCGCAGCGCGCTTCGCTCGGTACGGCGCTCGGTCCGATCCTGGCGACGCACGGCTTTCTGCCGGTGCTCTGGTGGCTCGTCGGCGCCGGCCTTGCCGGCTGGCTGTTGCGTCGCCTGTACGAAAGCCATGTGGCCGCACCGTCGCGGCTGGCCGAAGCCACGCAGATCCTGATCGGCGACGTGGCGGCCGCCGAGCTGGCGCCGCAGGGCGGCGCGCCGACACGTCGGCTGACCGAGGCCGTCAACGAACTGGCTCGCCAGCGCCGCGAGCTGCACGCCGACATGGCACGGCAGGTCGCGTTGGCCAGCCAGCGCATCGAGCAGCAGCGCACGCGGCTGGCCGCGTTGATGGCCGAGCTCACGCAAAGCGTCGTCGTCTGCAATCTCGACGGTCGCATCCTGCTCTACAACGCGCG
>JAAZBL010000241.1 GCA_012513825.1 Limnobacter sp.
CCCCCTCGCCGGGTCCGAGCTGGTCCGCCGACGGTCCGAGGATCGCCGCCGCCGGGTCGCGCAACCGTTCTGCGGTGCGGGCCAGCGCGGCAGCGCTGTTGCGCAGCTCGCGCGCCGTGACCCGCAGCTCCAGCCCGCCGGCGTCGGTCGCGGTTCGCAGCCCTTCGATCGCTGCGCCGGCCTGGCGCTCGAGCGAACGCGCGGCGGACGTCAGCTCGCCGAGCGAGCTGCGGACCTGCCCGGCCAGCGGATCGACCTGTTCGCCGACGCGCGCCGCCGTGTCCGAAATGTCGCGCCCGGACTGCGCGAGCGACAGCGCGGTCTTCTCGAATGCAACGGCCGTCTCGCGAAACGCCCGTGCGGTCTGCTCGACGCTCTCCGACATGCTGTCGACCTTTTGCAATCGCTGTTCCACCGAAACGACCAGCTCGCGCACGGCAGCGACGGCCTTCATGACCTCGGCCTGGTTCTCCGGCCCGAGCATCCGCTCGAGATTCTCGAGCGCCGACTGGCCGGTGATTGCGAGCCGCCCGAGCGCGTCGGCGATCTGGTCGAGATCCGACGTGCCTTCGGCGATCACCGGGTAGTCCTCGCCGGGCGGCACCTGCAGCAACTCGGGCCCCGGCTCGGCCGGCGTGATCAGGTCGATCCATGCGAGCCCGGTGACGAGGCTGCGGGAGACCACGGCACTGGTGTTCTGGCGCACCGGCAGGTCGTCGCTGACGCGAATCATCACGTCGACCTGGTTGATGTTGGTCGGCGACAACTGGTAACTCTCGACGCGACCGACCTTGACCCCGCGCATGTTGACGTCGCTGCCGAGCTGCAGCCCGCTCAGCGACTGCTTCTCGAAGTGGATCATGTAGTACTGGTAGCCGCCGCTGCCGCCGGTCGACAGCCAGACCAGCGCCCAGGCCGCCAGCGCCAGCATCAGCAGCACCGCAGCGCCTGTCACCGCGTATCGGGACTCCGGTTCCATCCTGGTGCGAGCTCCTATCCTGCGTTGACCGGCTGGCGCGTCGCGAGCTGCCGGCTGGAGAAGTATTCCCGGATCCACGGATCGTCGCTGGCGAGGATCCGTTCGAGGTCGCCGTCGGCGGTCACGCGTCCGCCGCCGAGCACGACGATGCGCTGCGCGATCGTCATCAGCGTGTCGAGGTCGTGCGTGACCAGCACCACGGTGATGCCGAGATCCTCGCACAACGATTCGAGCAGGCGGTCGAACGCGCGGGCGGTGATCGGGTCGAGCCCGGACGTCGGTTCGTCGAGAAACAACACTTCGGGTTCGAGCGCGAGCGCGCGGGCGATCGCCGCGCGCTTGCGCATGCCGCCGGACAGCTCGGACGGCATCTTCGCGCCGGCGTCGGGCGGCAGACCCGCCTGCGCGAGCCGCAGCGCGACCAGCGGCTCGATCATCTCGGGCTGGACCAGTCGCGACTCGCGCAAGGGCACCGCGACGTTCGCGGCGACGCTCAGCGACGAGAACAGCGCACCGTCCTGGAACATCATGCCGAAGCGCCGGCGCAGGTCCGACAGCTGCGCAGCATCGGCGGCCCAGACGTCGGTGCCGAGCAGCCTGACCGAGCCGGCGTCGGGCCGCTGGAGCCCGACGATCTCGCGCAGCATCACCGACTTGCCGGTCCCGCTGCCTCCGATCACGGCGACCAGCTCGCCGCGGCGGACCGTCAGGTCCAGGTTCTCGTGGACGACCTGGCTGCCGAAGCGCGTACCGACGCCGCGCAGCTCGATCACCGGCTCCGTCACCAGCCGATCCTCTGCATCAGGATCGCGAAGATCGCGTCGATGACGATGACGCCGACGATGCCCTGGACGACGGTCGACGTCGTATGCGTGCCGATCGTGCGCGTGTCGCGCGGGCCGCTCATCCCCATCCGGCAGCCGATGACGGCGATCAGCAGCGCGAAGAACGGCGCCTTGGCCAGGCCGATCAGCACATGACGCGGGGCCAGCGCATCGTGCAGCCGCGTGACGAAGGTCGACGGCGTCACGTCGAGCATCAGGTCGGCGATCGCCGCCGCGCCGGCAAGGCCTGCCACATTGCCGACGAAGACCAGCAGCGGCATCGTCAGCACCAGAGCGAGCACGCGCGGCACGACCAGCACCTGGGCCACCGACAACCCGAGGATCGCGATCGCGTCGGTTTCCTCGTTCAGCCGCATCGTGCCCAATTGCGCCGCGAAGGCCGCTCCCGAACGCCCGGCGACGATCACCGCGACGATCATCGGCGAGAACTCGCGCGTCATCCCCAGGGCGACGCCGTCGACGACGAAGATGTTCGCGCCGTACTGCTCCGCCTGCAGACCCAGCAGATAGGCGAAGACCAGTCCGATCAGGCAGGTGACCAGCGCGACCACCGGCACGGCGCTGACGCAGACGCGCGACAGTTGCGTGAGCAGTTCGCCGAATCGCAACTGCTTCGGGTTCACCAGCGCACGCGAGATCTCGACCAGCACGTAGCCGAGGAAACCGACGTGGCCGCGCAGCATGTCGAGCATCGCGATCGTCGATGCGCCGAGCGCGGCGAGCGCACCGCGACTCCGAGGCGCTTGCAGGTCGGATTCGTCCTGTGCCTCGCTGGTTCGCGCGACGAGCCGCAGGATCCGCTCGTGCCCCTGCTCGAAACCGCGAAGCTCGATCGAAGAGGGATCCGAGCCGCCGGCGCGCAGCCAGCGGCATAGCTGCAGCGCTGCCGCAGTATCGAGCGCCGACAGCGCCGTGCCATCGATCGCGACGAGCGAAGACCGGTCGACAGCGGCAGGTTCGCGGGACGTCGCGCGCGCACCGCCCAGTGCGCGAGCGAGTTCGGGCAGACGCGCGAGCCGCCAGTCGCCGGCCAGCTCGAGTACCGGCCGGCCGGAGTCGACGCCGATGCGGCATGCGTTCTGCGTCAAATTCCGTGCCCTGTGCGCTTCGTCAGCACTCAGCATAACCGAGGTGCGCTGCGCAAGCGCCAGCGAACGGGATCGAACGATGCAAAGCGTTGCGAGCGCGACACCGACCGGAGAGGCGCCAATTTCCTGGAGGGTGCTTGCGCGGTGATCTGGCGCATGCCCGGCAATGCAGGCGCTTGCCGGTAGAATACGCGGCGTCGCCGCTTTAGCTCAGTTGGTAGAGCAACCGCCTTGTAAGCGGTAGGTCGTCAGTTCGAATCCGACAAGCGGCACCATCCGATCAGAAGCGCAACAGTGCAGACACCCTGAACGTCCGCGGCTCGACGGGATGGATGTGCCGGTCGTCGAATCCCGATAGCGGCTCTCCGTTCAGCCGCGACGTATAGAAGTACTCGATGTCGTTCGCCTTTCGGTCGAACAGGTTGAAGACATCGAGAAAGAACGCGAGCGACGGATTGACGCGATAACCGACGCGTGCGTTGGCGAGGGTCGTCGAGGCAGCCTTCACGCTTCCGTCCTCGATCAGCGGACGGGGCCCGAGGTGACGCAGCTGCAGACTTCCGGACCACGGGCCGCGGTCCCGGATTCCGATCGCGGCGGACATCACGCGCGAGACAGCGCCCGGAATGCGGTTTCCTTCCGGCGCAGCGTCCGCGAATCGCGCCTTCGTCAGAGCGAGGTCCAGGTCGACGACGAGCCAGGAACGTGGCAGGTACCGGTTGCTCCATTCGATGCCTTCGCGGCGACTCGGTCGACTCGGCTCGGTCGTGCCGGCGTCTCCGACGAAAACCAGCTCCGAGCCGATGTCGAGCCGCCAGAGGGACAAGGAACTTTGCAGGTTCGGCAGGACTTCGGTCCTCGCACCCAGCTCGTAGCCGGTCGACCGCACGAGCCCCGGCACCACCGGAACCGGCGTGCCCGTCCTCGGGTCGACCCGAGTCAGTGTTCCCCGCGCGTCGTTGCTGTGGAATCCCCGACCCCAGTTCACGAAATACTCGGTCTTCGCCCATGGACCGAAGACCAGACTGGCCTTCGGCGACACCAGCGAGTCCGTGCTCTTGCCGCTGTTCAGTGGCTGGTCGCTGTCGACCGACCACCTGTACTCGTCAGCCCTCAAACCGAGCACCGAGCGAAGCCATGGCTTCCAGTTCACCGCATTCTCTGCATATAGACCGAGGCTGGTCTGGCGGACACGGTCGTCGCGGGTCGTGTCGGTGACGCTTCGTCGGACCGAGTCGAAGAGTCCGACCCGAATGCGGTCGTGCCTCAGCTGCAGGCCGACCTCGTTCGTCATCGGAAGTGTGCCGAGCGTGCCGTGCCAGATCCGCGCAAGCTGCCCACCGAAGATGCTCCGTCTGTCCCGTTGCAAGAACTGGTCGCCGACCTCCGGTCGGTCGAGGAAGTAGGTGAAGTTCGAAAACAGGTCCAGCTCGTAGTGCACGGCATAGGCGCTTGCACGCCACGCGCCATTGCCCGTTGCCCTGCGCATCTCGCCGGAAAGGCTGTAGCGGGCGGTCTCCCCGCCGTCGCTCGGGTCGATGGCTCCGAATCTGCCGATGAGGCCCGCATCGATCGCGCGTTGCGGGACCTGGTCGGTCGAGTTCCAGCGCGACTGGTAGGCCATCAGCGTCAGGTCGAGGCCTGTGGCCCGCGTACCTTCGGACAGCCGCAGGACCGCGTTCTCCTTGCGGAGTCGCTGGGGGTTCTCCCAGGGACCGTCGGCGTGCTGGAACTCGACCGCGGCGAGCAGCGAACGGCTCTCCTCGAGTTGCCGGGACAGCGCGCCAACGAGACGCTTGTATCCATGCTCGCCGAAGGTCAGCAGTCCCGTCGAAACGGGAACATGCCGCTTGAGCTCGATGTTCGCAGATCCGGCGGACGAGAAATCGCCGCTCGACGCGAAGTACGGGCCCTTGCGATATTCGATGCGCTCGACGAGTTCGGGAATGAGGAAGTTCAGGTCGGTATAGCCGTGACCGTGCGCGTGCGTCGGCAGGTTGACCGGCATGCCTGCGACCCAGGTCGAGAAGTCGGTCCCATGGTCGAGGTTGAATCCCCTGAGGAAATACTGATTCGCCTTTCCATCCCCGGAGTGCTGCGTGACGATGACGCCCGGAACGTACTCCAGCACTTCGCCCGGGCGCAGCGCGGGGCGCGTCTCGAGCAGGCGTGAGGTGACGACGCCCTGGGAAGCGGCATCGGACGTCCCCACGGCGTTGTCGTAGTGTCCGACGACCTCGACCGGTTCGAGCTCGTCTGAAGGAGGGGGGGCGTGCTGAGCGCGGGCTGCCGGAAGGGAAAGCAGCACCGTCAGGGACAGGAATATCCAATGCCGTCGCAATCGAGCTCCTCCGCCGTCCTGTGTCCGAAGGTCGGGAGTCGCGCCCGTGGTCGGCGCATCGCGCCACACATTCGATGTTGCCGGCAGGCTCGACCCGCTGTCGGAACGTCTTTTCTTTCGTTGCGGCAGTATGCCCTACGTCACGCCACGCCGGTGGATGCACGACCACTCTTTAGAACGCATCGGCGGACTCTTGCCCTGCGTCACGGCTGTTCGTCGCGCACCACGGACGGCGCCTATCCGTGCCGCTCGAGCTGCTGCGCCCGCTCCGTCAACCTGCCGATCATCGACTGCAGTTGCGCGCGCTCCTCGGGCGCCAGCGCCTCGAGCAGGAAGGCTTCGCGCGCCTCCACCATCGGCACGAGCTTGCGCAGTAACTCGCGGCCCGACGCGGTCAGCTCGAGGATCCGGTTGCGCCGGTCTTCGGGGTCGATGGTTCGCGTCAGCAGCCCGGCGCGTTCGAGCCCGGCGACCGCACGGCTGACCTGCATCTTGTCGAGCGTCGCGTACAGCGCGGCGTCGCGCGATTTCATCGTGCCGGTCTTCGCGAGCGCGGCCAGTACGCGCCACTCGTCGCGACTCAGATCGAAGCGCTCTGCGTAGACCTGCGCGATCGACCGACTGACGGCGTCGGCCAGCACCACGAGCTGGTAGGGCAGGAAGCGCTGCAGTTCCATTGGGATGTCCGCTCAAAAGTAACAATTGTTGCCGATTACCCGCTTCGCCACATGGAGATCTCTTGCATCGTAACGGTAACATTCGTTACCTTTGGTCGCTATCGACCCCCATCCCATCCCGCAAGGCGTCCCGTCGAGAGGAGACGAACATGAAACTGAACGGTGTCCATCACGTTGCCTATCGCTGCCGCGACGCGAAAGAAACGGTCGACTGGTACACGAAGCACCTGGACATGGACTTCGTGCTCGCGATCGCCGAAGACAAGGTCCCGTCCACGCACGAGCCCGATCCCTACATGCATCTGTTCCTGGATGCCGGCGGCGGCAACATCCTCGCGTTCTTCGAAATCCCGAACTCGCCCGAAATGGGTCGCGACCCGAACACGCCGGCCTGGGTCCAGCACATCGCGTTCAAGGTCGACAGCGTCGATGCGCTGCTCGAAGCGAAGGCCCGGCTCGAAGCCAACGGCATCGAAGTGCTCGGACCGACCGAGCACACGATATTCAAGTCGATCTACTTCCGCGATCCCAACGGCCATCGCCTCGAACTCGCCGCGAACACCGCCACACCGGAGATGAACGCGAAGCTCGACGAGGTGAAGTGGGACATGCTCGAAGAGTGGTCGCGCACGAAGCGTGCGCCCAGGCATGCCGCCTGGATGCACGAGAAAGAATTCGCCGAGAGCGCCTGAAGCTGCAGCGGCGCCGCGCGGGCCCTACTTGACGCGGGTCAGGCGCGGCCTGCCGGAAGGAGTCGGCGGCGGCCTGTCGTCGCCGGGCGCAGTCGGCGCGCCCTTGTCGGCTTTTCTGGGCGCCGAGCGCGGACGGCTGCCGCGCGAGCGCGGACCGGCGCCCGAGCCGCTGCCGGGTTCCTTCGCCGAAGGCGCGGACTGCCCATCATCGGGCCCGGTGTCCGTGCGGGGCCCGGTGTCCGTGCGGCTCGCATCGTCCCGGCCCGGGGCCGCCGCGCCCGCGGCGCCACGGCCGGCATCCTCGCGGTCCGCATCCCGGCCGGCGGCATCGGTCGACGCTGGATCGGCCGGGCCGCGATCGGCCGGGCCGCGATCGGCCGGGCCGCGATCGGCCGGGCCGCGCTCGGCCGCATCGCGACCGGATCCGGCTGCGTCAGTCGCTGCCGGCTCGCCGCCTGCATCCTTGCGACGCCGCTTCGGCGCCCTGGCCGGTTCGCTGGCCGTCGATTCGCCCCCGGACGACGCCTCGGCGGCGGGCGGCGGACCGCTCGGCACCGCCGCCAGCTTCGGCCTGCGACGTGCGCCCGGCGCTGCACCGGCTCCGGCCGGCCTCTGCCCTCTGCCGGCCGCGGGATCGTCGGCCTGCGACGGATCCGAAGCGGCCTGCCCGGCCGCTTCCGGGTCCTGCTGCGGCTCGGGCACCAGCGCCAGCGCCTTCGGCACCTCGAAGGCCATGCCGTGCCCGGTTTCCTGCGCGTAGATCGCCGAAACGTTCTCGATCGGGATCGATACGTGGCGCGCGACGCCGCCGAAACGCGCCTCGAACTCGATCAGCTCGTTCGAGATCTGCAGGCGATTGGTGGCCATCGCCGACACGTTCAGCACGATCTCGCCGTTGCGGACGAACTCTCGCGGCACCAACGTGCGCTCGTCGACGACGACGGCGATGTGCGGACGATAACCGCTGTCGGTGCACCACTCGTGGATGGCGCGGATCAGGTACGGCTTGGTGGAGAGTTCGGCCATCAGCGGCGCATCACCTTCTCGGACGGCGTGAGCGCCTCGATGTAGGCCGGCCGCGAGAACAGACGCTCGGCATAGCGAAGCAGCGGCGCCGCGGACTTCGGCATCTCGATGCCGTAGTGGTCAAGGCGCCACAACAGCGGCGCGATCGCGACGTCGAGCATCGAGAACTCGTCGCCGAGCATGAACTTGTTCTTGATGAAGATCGGCGTGAGCTGCGTGAGCCGGTCGCGCACCTGCTGGCGTGCCTTCTCCATCAGCTTGGCCGCGTCCTTCGGCTGGTCGCGGCGCTCGAGCTGCTGCACGTGAACGAACAGCTCGCGCTCGAAGTTGAACAGGAACAGCCGCGCCCGCGCGCGCATCACCGGATCGGCCGGCATCAGCTGCGGGTGCGGGAAGCGCTCGTCGATGTATTCGTTGATGATGTTCGATTCGTACAGGATCAGGTCGCGCTCGACGAGGATCGGCACCTGGCCGTACGGGTTCATGATCGAGATGTCCTCCGGCTTGTTGTAGAGGTCGACATCGCGAATCTCGAAATCCATGCCCTTTTCGAACAGCACGAACCGACAGCGCTGGGAAAAGGGGCAGGTCGTGCCGGAGTACAACACCATCATTTGAGGGTCTTCCTGAAGGTCCTGGCCTCGGAGGGGCCGAAAAAGACTTCAGGGTGAGCCAGCCGGACCCACCCTGAGAAACGATTGTTGCCGGTGCCTCGTCGCTACTTGATGTCTTTCCAGTAGGCGCGATTCAGCATCCAGGCGAATACCGTGAACACCCCGAGGAACAGCAGGACCCAGACGCCGAGCCGCTGGCGCTTCTGCGCCGTCGGGTCGGACATGTAGGTGATGTAGGCGACCAGGTCGCCGACCTGGCTGTCGAACTCGGCCTGCGACATCGAGCCGCCCTCGAGCGGGCCCAGCGTCCAGTGACGCGACGCATGGTGGTTCGTGCCCTCGAGTTGCTCCTGCGTCTCGGTGCGCACACCCGAGGAATCGAAGTTGACGACGTTCCGGACGAAACCGGTGACCTTGCCGTTGTCGTCCTTGACTTCGCGAATCTCCTCGAGCGAAGCACCGCGCGTGCCCTGGAGTTCCCAGAAAACGTGAGGCATGCCGACGTTCTCGAACAGCGCGTTGTTCCAGCCGGTGGGCCGCGTGGCATCGCGGAAGTACGAACGCAAGTAAGTGAACAGCCAGTCGGAGCCACTGCCCGCGCCGGAGGATCGCGCCCGCGCGATCACCGACAGGTCGGCCGGGTTCGCGCCGAACCATTCCTTCGCCCGCTCGGCCGGCATCGCGACCTTCATCTGGTCGCCGACGCGATCGGTCGTGAACATCAGGCTCTTCTTGATCTGGTCTTCGGTCAGGCCGATGTCGGTGAGGCGGTTGTACCGCATCATCGCCGCGCCGTGACAGTTCAGGCAGTAGTTGACGAACAGCTTCGCGCCGTTCTGGAGCGACGCCTGCTGCGTGAGCTTGTCGGTCGGGAACGGGTCGAGCGCGAAACTGGCCTCGGCTGCCGAAGCGCTGCCCACCGCGCAGGCCAGCACGAGGGCGGCCAGCGATTCGAGGATTCTCTTCTTCATTTCCGGGTCACTCGTCTGGTTCAGTGCGCGGCGAACGTGAGCCGGTCGGGAACCGGCTTGAACTGGCCCATGCCGCTCCACCACGGCATCAGCAGGAAGAACGCGAAGTACAGCAGCGTGCCGATCTTGGAGAACAGTTCGTTCGTCGGCGACACCGGCTGCACCCCGAAGTAGCCGAGCACGAGGAACACGATGACGAAGGCCGCGTAGACGTACTTGTGCCAGTTCGGACGGTAGCGGATCGACTTGACCGGGCTGTTGTCGATCCACGGCAGCGCGAACAGGATCATCACCGACGCACCCATCGCGACGACGCCCCAGAACTTCGCGTCGACGACGAAGAAGCCGATGATCAGCACGGCGCAGGCCGCCAGCGTGATCAGCCGCGTGAGGTTGTTGCGCGCGCTGAACAGCGCGAGCAGCGCGAACGCGACCAGGAACGGGGTCATCCAGTACAGCAGGAAGTCCTCGGTCGTGGCGCGCAGGATCGAGTAGAACGGCGTGAAGTACCAGACCGGCGCAATGTGAGGCGGCGTGACCAGCGGGTCGGCCGGGATGAAGTTGTTGTATTCGAGGAAGTAGCCGCCGAACTCGGGTGCGAAGAACATGATCGCGGAGAAAGCGATCAGGAACACCGCCACGCCCAGGATGTCGTGCACCGAGTAGTACGGGTGGAACGGGATGCCGTCGAGCGGCACGCCGTTGGCGTCTTTCTTCTCCTTGATCTCGATGCCGTCGGGGTTGTTCGAACCGACCTCGTGCAGCGCGATGATGTGCGCGACGACCAGCGCGAGCAGCACCAGCGGCACGGCGATCACGTGGAACGAGAAGAAGCGGTTCAGCGTGGCGTCGGACACCACGTAGTCGCCGCGGATCCAGATCGACAGTTCGGGGCCGATGAACGGGATCGCCGAGAACAGGTTCACGATCACCTGCGCGCCCCAGTACGACATCTGACCCCAGGGCAGCAGGTAGCCCATGAAGGCCTCGGCCATCAGGGCGAGGAAGATCATGCAGCCGAAGACCCAGACCAGCTCGCGCGGCTTGCGGTACGAACCGTAGAGCAGCCCGCGGAACATGTGCAGGTAGACGACGACGAAGAAAGCCGAGGCGCCGGTCGAGTGCATGTACCGGATCAGCCAGCCCCAGGGCACGTCGCGCATGATGTACTCGACCGACGCGAAGGCCTGCGCGGCGTCGGGCTTGTAGTGCATGACGAGGAAGATGCCGGTGACGATCTGGATCACCAGCACCAGCATCGCGAGCGAGCCGAAGAAATACCAGAAGTTGAAGTTCTTCGGCGCGTAGTACTCGCTCAGATGCGCCTTCCAGTTCGCCGTCAGCGGAAAGCGCTGATCGATCCAGCCCAGCAGGCCGGTGGTGTCGACTTGTTTTTCCTGCGCCATGTTGTCAGTGCTCCCCTGCGGGCATCACGGGTGGTTCGTTGTCTTGTCGCCGACCGGCCGCCTCTCGTGCGCCGACGGCCTGCCGGCTTGCCGGCGCCTGCGCCGCTCAGGCCTTGTCTTCGCCGACCAGGATCCTGGAGTCGGACAGGTACATGTGCGGCGGCACTTCGAGATTGTCGGGTGCCGGCTTGTTCTTGAACACGCGGCCGGCCAGGTCGAAGGTGGAACCGTGGCAGGGGCACAGGAAGCCGCCGGCCCAGTCGTCGGGCAGCGAAGGATCGCCGCCGGCCTTGAACTTCTCGACGGGCGAACAGCCCAGGTGCGAGCAGATGCCGACGACCACCAGGTACTCGGGCTTGATCGAACGATACTGGTTCTGCGCGTATTCGGGCGTGGGATAGGCCGTGCGCAGCGACAGCGGATCGGCGACCTTGTCTTCGGTGGTGGCGAGCGTGTCGATCATGTCCTGCGTGCGCCGGACCACCCAGACCGGCTTGCCGCGCCATTCGACACGCTTCATCTCGCCGGGCTGCATGCCGGCGATATCGACTTCGACCGGCGCGCCTGCCGCCTTCGCGCGCTCGGAAGGCGCGAAGCTGCTCACGAAGGGGACCGCAACCGCGACACCACCGAGGGCCCCGGCTGCACAGGTCAGGCCGATCGCGGTGCGACGGGAAGAGTCGGGCTTGCTCGAGTCACTCATTTCAGGTTCGCCAATGGATTCGGAAGGAGGCGTTCCGGCCTGTGACCGGCCGAAAGACGCCCGATTTTAGCCTATTGCGTCAAGCGTCCCGAAGCCGCCGGACCCTTCGACGCTTTCGCGCCACGCAGCGGTACGAAACGTGCCTCCCGGTGCCACCGGGCTTGCAGCCGGGTGCTATCTTTCCGCACTTGTTCTTCGACCCTCTTATTTACGGGAATCCCACATGAGCATGTTGTCCGAGTTCAAGGAATTTGCCCTCAAGGGCAACGTGATGGACCTCGCTGTCGGCGTGATCATCGGCGCTGCCTTCGGCAAGATCGTCGACTCGCTGGTCGGCGACATGATCATGCCGGTCATCGCCGCGCTGCTCGGGGGGCGGGTCGACTTCAGCAGCCTGCTGATACCGCTCGGCGAGGTTCCCCCGGGTACGACGATGTCGCTCGAAGGGCTGCGGGCGGCCGGCGTGCCGATCCTGGCCTACGGCAACTTCATCACGATCGTCATCAACTTCATCCTGCTGGCGTTCGTTATCTTCATGCTGGTCAAGGCGCTGAACGTCTGGCGCCGTCAGCCGGACCCGGCCCCCGAGGCACCGCCGGCCCCGACCGAAGACCAGAAGCTGCTGGGAGAGATCCGCGACCTGCTCAAGGCGGGCCGCTGATCAGACCGGGTTGTCGTCGTCGACGAAGCGGTGGACGATCCCGAGGCGAGCCGCCACGTGCTCGCCCAGGGCCTGCACGCCGAAACGCTCGGTCGCGTGATGGCCCGCAGCCAGATAGACCACGCCTGCCTCTCGCGCCAGATGCGTGGTTCGCTCGGAGATCTCGCCGCTGACGAAAGCGTCCGCGCCGGCGTCGATCGCCTGTTCCAGCATGTCCTGCGCGGCTCCGGTGCACCAGGCGATCGTACGCAACGGCCGTTCGAGCGAACCGACGGCCAGCGGCGCGCGGCCGAGCCGGCGCTGCAGCGCCGACGACAGCGCCTTCGCATCGCTTGCGGCCGGCAGCCGGTGCAGGCACAGCAGGCCGTACTTGCCGATCCGCTCGTCGACGCGCCAGCCCATGAGCCTGCCCAGCTGCGCGTTGTTGCCGAGCTGCGGATGGGCATCGAGCGGCAGGTGGTAGCCGAACAGGTGAATGCCGGCGTCGAGCACCAACCGGGTCCGCTCGCGCCGCACGCCGGTCAGGCGCGGGTCCTCGCCGCGCCAGTACCAGCCGTGATGCACGAGCAGCGCATCGGCACGCAGTGCAGCCGCCTCGCGCAGCAGCGCCGCGCTGGCGGTCACGCCGCTGACCAGCAGCCGCACCGGGCGCTCGCCTTCCACCTGCAGACCGTTTGGGCAATAATCGTCGAACGCGCTTGCACCGAGGATCTCCTCGAAGCAGGCCGCCAGTTCGGCAACCGGTACTGCGGCGGCACTGGCCGCTCCGACGCCCCTCTCTCCGACTCGTTGCCGTTCCATGCTCAACAAGCTCTGGTTGGTTTTCGCGCAGGCAGTCACGATCCTGCTCGCGCTGCTGTTCATCTTCGCGACGCTGCGGCCCGAATGGCTGCCGGCTCGCCTGGCCCCGCCGCCACCGCCGCAGGTCGAAGCCCCGCGCACCGCACCCGCCGAAGCGCCTGCAAGCGCCCCCTCGGCCGGCCAGCGGTCCCAGGCGATTCTGTCATATAGCGCGGCGGCCGATCGCGCGATCCCGGCGGTCGTCAACATCTTCACGACGATGAACGCGCGAGGGCCGTCGGAAAACCCGCTCTTCAACGATCCGCTGTTCCGGCGCTATTTCGGGGACCAGTTCTCCGACCGGCAACAGACCAACAGCCTCGGCTCGGGAGTCATCGTCTCGGCCGATGGCCACGTGCTGACCAATGCGCACGTCGTCGAAGCGGCCGACGAGATCGAGGTGCTGTTGTCGACCGGGATCCGCGCGAAGGCACGCCTCGTCGGCGCGGACCCGGAAACCGACCTGGCGGTGCTGAAGATCGGGATGGACGACCTCCCGGCGCTGGAGTTCGGCGACCCCGAAACCTCGAAGATCGGCGACGTGGTGCTGGCGATCGGCAATCCGTTCGGCGTCGGCCAGACCGTCACGATGGGCATCATCAGCGCGCTCGGGCGCACGCAGCTCGGCATCAACACCTTCGAGAACTTCATCCAGACCGACGCGGCGATCAATCCCGGCAACTCGGGCGGCGCGCTGGTCGACACCGAAGGCCGGCTGCTCGGCATCAACACGGCGATCTACTCGCGTACCGGAGGCTCGCTGGGCATCGGCTTCGCGATCCCCGCCACGACGGCACGCCAGGTCATGGACCAGATCGTCGCCACCGGCTCGGTCACGCGCGGCTACATCGGCGTCGAGCCGCAGGACCTGACGCCCGAGTTGGCCGAGGCCTTCCGGCTGCCGCGCAAGGAAGGCGCGATCGTCGCCGGCGTGATGCGCGGCGGCCCGGCCGACCGGGCCGGGGTCAAGGTCGGCGACATCCTGGTCGAGGTCGACGGCAAGCCGATCCCGAACACGGCGACGATGCTCGACGTGATTGCGCAGCTTCGACCCGGCGACGCGGTCGCCTTCCATTTCCTGCGCGACTCGAAGCCGGTCACGCTGACGATCAGGATCGGCAAGCGGCCGGCGCCGGGGGCGCGGCTCGTCGAATAGCCCGGCCGTTAGCCAAGCGCTGGCCGCTCAGTCCGCCTGCGTGCCGGGGCTGCCGTCGGCGTCGGCCTCCGGTTCGTCCTCGGGATTGCGGCTGCGCGCGGTCAGGAAGCCGGCCAGGAAGATGCCGAGCTCGTAGAGCAGGATCAGCGGCACGGCCAACATGAACTGGCTGAGCACATCGGGCGGCGTGAGCACGGCCGCAACGACGAAGGCACCGACGATCACGTAACGGCGCGCCTCGCGCAATTGCTGCTGCGAGACCATCCCGAGCTTGACCAGCAGCATCTCGACCACCGGCACCTGGAAGGTCAGCCCGAACCCGAAGAAGATCGCCAGCGTGAATTCCCAGTACTTCTGCAGATCCTGCAGGATGTCGGCGCCGGTTCGCGAAGCGAACAGGAAGAAGAACTTGTAGGCCGCCGGCAATACGAACTGATAGGCGAATCCGATGCCGACCACCAGGAAGAACACGCTCGAGACGAACAGCGGCAGCGCGAACTTCTTCTCGTGCTCGTAGAGGCCCGGTGCGACGAAGGCCCATGCCTGGTAGAGGATCCACGGCAGCGACACCAGCACCGCGGTCAGGAACGCGATCTTGGTCAGCGTGAAGAAGGCGCCGGCCTGGTCGGTGAAGACCGGCTTCGTGCCCTCGGGCAGCGCCTGGTACAGCGGCTGCGACAGGAACTTCATGATGTCGCCGGAGAAGTAGAAGCAGACCCCGAACGCGATCAGCACGACGACCAGCGACTTGATGATCCGGTCGCGCAGCTCCACCAGGTGCGAAACGAAACTTTCTTCCTCGCTCATGCTCTATGCCGGTCGCTTGCGGGAGACGGCCGGAGGCGCGCAGACGCTCACGGCCGTCGCTTCGGGCGCTTCTGGCCCAGCATCTTCTCGCGCTCGACGCGGCGATCGCGGATCCGGTCGCGCGTGCGCCGGACTGCGTAGATGCGATCCCAATCGGTTTGCGGCGGCGCGCTCGTCGACGAGGCGCCGGTCGTGGAATCGGACGAGCCCTCGACGCTGCGGCTGATCGAGTCGAACTCGGACTGCGCCTCCTGGATGCTCGACTCGAACGAGGTCTTCACGTCGCGCGCCGCATCGGTCACTTCCTTCTGCAGGTTGCGCAGCTCCTCGAGCTCCATCTGCCGATTGATGTCGGACTTCACGTCGGCGACGTAGCGCTGCAGCTTGCCCATCCATTGACCGGCCTGGCGCGCCACGCGAGGGAGCCGTTCGGGGCCGAGCACGACGAGCGCGATCAGCCCGATGACCATCAGCTCGGAAAAGCCGAAATCGAACATCTGCTTCGATCAGCGATCAGGGTTGACGGGGCCTGCCGGCCGCGCGCCTCCCGAGCACCCGGCCGCGACGCCGGCGGCAGGCCCGCAAACGACGCGAGCGGCCAGTAGCGGCCGCTCGCATGAAGGGAAGGCCGCGGTTTGCGAGCTCAGCTCTTTTCTCGCGTCTCGACGTCGATCGTGCGGGTGCTGCCCTGCTGCGCTTCGTCGGCGACCGATTTCTCGCCTTCCTTCACGCCTTCCTTGAAGCCGCGCACCGCGCCACCGAGGTCGGAGCCGATGTTGCGCAGCTTCTTCGTGCCGAAGACCAGCATGATGATGACCAGCACGATAAGCCAGTGCCAGATGCTCATGGCTCCCATGGAACACTCCTGTGTAGTGTGTTGTGCAGTTCGACGGCGGCAGGCCGATCGGTACCGGCCGTTCCGGACCGACGTTGCGGCTTGCGATCAACGGGGCATTCCGGAGCCCAGCGGCGCATTTCCGCCCAGCACATGGATATGGAGATGATACACCTCCTGTCCGCCGAGCCTGCCATTGTTGACCACGACGCGAAAACCATTTCCGGCACCCTCGCCACGCGCAAGACCGCCGGCCATTCCCAGCATTCGTCCGAGCACGCGCTCGTGGCTTTCATCGACCTCGTAGAGATTGACGACGTGCTGCTTCGGCACGATCAGGAAATGGACCGGCGCCTTCGGCGCGATGTCGTGGAAGGCGACGATTTCGTCGTCCTCGTACAGCTTTCGCGCCGGAATCTCGCCGCGCGCGATCCGGCAGAAGATGCAGTCGTCGGTGCTCGTGCTCATTTCCTGTCTTCCCCCTTCGACGCGCCATTGCGCGACGCCTTTTCCTCGATCCCGGACAGACCCTCGCGACGCGCCAGTTCGGCCAGAACCGCGTTCGCACCGATGCCATGGAACTCGAGCATGACCAGGCAGTGAAACCAGAGATCGGCGGTCTCGGCCACGATCCGCTCGGCCACGCCGTCCTTGGCGGCCATCACGGTCTCGGTCGCCTCCTCGCCGATCTTCTTCAGGATCGCATCGTTGCCCCGCGACAGCAGCCGCGCGACGTACGAGCGCTCGGGATCGCCGCCGCGGCGCGAGGCGATGACCGAGGACAGGCGCTGGAGCACGTCGGCGGCCTCGCGCTGCGTTTCGGCGCTGCCTCGCGTCGGATGCCGCTCGCGCGACCGCGCATCGTCGTCGGCGCTCATCGGTAGATCTCCGCGGGATCCTTCAGCACCGGCTCGACGGTCTTCCAGGCGCCCTGTTCGAAGCGCCGGAAGAAGCAGGAATGCCGACCCGTGTGACAGGCGATCCCGCCCTGCTGCTCGACGACCAGGACGATGACGTCGCCGTCGCAATCGAGCCGCAGCTCGCGAAGCCGTTGCGCGTGTCCGGACTCCTCGCCCTTGCGCCAGAGCCGCCCGCGCGAGCGAGACCAGTAGACGGCGCGCTGGCTGGCCACCGTCTCGGCCAGCGCTTCGCGGTTCATCCAGGCGACCATCAGGATCTTGCCGGTATCGGCTTCCTGCGCGATCGCCGGCACGAGGCCCTGGTCGTCCCACTGCACTTCGTCGAGCCAGGGCTGCTTGTCGTCGCCGCTCATCTCGGTTCCTCCCGGCGCGTGCTGCTTGCCGCGGCGCATGGAAGTCGCGACGGGCGCTGCCTCGCCGGGTTTCGTGCGAGCAAAGGCGCAGGGCGGGCTCGTACTGCGCCGGCCGCTGCTTGCCCCTGCTTCGCAGGGGTTCCCTGCGATGCTCGGGTCCCTGGCCCGCGGCGCAACTCGCTACGCGCCGTTCCGGCGCTCCATGACACCGGATCGGCGGGCAACCGGAGGCGCGCGGCAGCGGTTACACAGGAACGTCCGTCGATCGCACGGGCGAACCGAACGCTCGTGATCTCTCTCGCGGGCCGCGCCAGGGCTGCAGGGAGCGTCATTTCAATCGAGCCGCACGGCGATGCCGCGCTCGGCCATGAAGCGCTTCGCGTCGCCGACCGTGAACTCGCCGAAGTGGAAGATGCTGGCCGCAAGGACTGCATCGGCGTGACCCTCGACCACGCCGTCGGCCAGGTGCTGCAGGTTGCCGACGCCGCCCGAGGCGATCACCGGGATGCCGACCGCGTCGGAGACGGCGCGCGTCAGCGCGAGGTCGAATCCCTCGCGCGTGCCATCGCGGTCCATGCTGGTGAGCAGGATCTCGCCGGCGCCGAGTTCCTCGACGCGGCGCGCCCAGTCGATCGCGTCGAGCCCCGCCGAACGCCGTCCGCCGTGCGTGAACACTTCCCAGCGCCCGGGCGCGACCATCTTCGCGTCGATCGCGACGACGATGCACTGCGCACCGAAATGCCCGCTCGCTGCCGCGACGAGATCGGGGTCGGTGATCGCCGCGGTGTTGATCGAAACCTTGTCGGCCCCGGCATTGAGCAGCCGTCGCACGTCGTCGACCGCGCGCACGCCGCCGCCCACGGTCAGCGGGATGAAGACCTGCTCGGCCACCGCTTCGATCACGTGCAGGATGATGTCGCGATCGTCGCTCGACGCCGTGATGTCGAGGAAGGTCAGCTCGTCGGCGCCTTGCGCGTCGTAGCGCCGTGCGATCTCGACCGGATCGCCGGCATCGCGCAGGCCGACGAAGTTCACGCCCTTGACGACCCGCCCGGCGGTGACGTCCAGGCAGGGAATGATCCGCTTGGCCAGCATCAGGAAGCGGCGCCGGTCAGCTCGTCGGCGCGCGCCTGCGCGGCAGAGAAGTCGAGGCGGCCTTCGTAGAGCGCGCGGCCGAGGATCGCGCCCTCGACGCCGTCGTCTTCGGCCGCGCACAGGCGGTCGATGTCCTCGATCGAGGTGACGCCGCCGGATGCGATGACCGGAATGCGCAGCTCGCGCGCCAGCCGGACCGTCGCCTCGATGTTGACGCCGCTCAACATGCCGTCGCGGCCGATGTCGGTATAGATCAGTGCCTCGACGCCGTAATCTTCGTACTTGCGTGCCAGGTCGAGCACGTCGTGACGCGTGAGCTTGCTCCAGCCGTCGGTGGCGACCTTGCCGTCCTTGGCATCGAGCCCGACGATGATGTGTCCGGGGAAGGCGGAACAGGCGTCCTGCAGCAAGCCCGGATTCTTGACGGCGGCGGTACCGATGATCACGTAGGACAGCCCGTCGTCGAGATAGCGCTCGATCGTGTCGAGGTCCCGGATGCCGCCGCCCAGTTGCACCGGGATCTCGTCGCCGACCTCCTCGACGATCGCGCGGATCGCCGCTTCGTTCCGAGGTTTGCCGGCGACGGCGCCGTTCAGGTCGACGAGGTGCAGGCGGCGCGCCCCCTGGTCGACCCAGTTGCGCGCCATGACGGCGGGTTCGTCGGAGAACACGGTGGCATCGTCCATATCGCCCTGCCGCAAGCGCACGCAGCGGCCGTCCTTGAGATCGATGGCGGGAATGAGCAGCATCGCAAACTGTCGACTGGATTGAGTTGGAAGAACCGGGGTGGATGGAGGGCGGAGCCTGGACGAAGCGGGGCCGGCGGATAGCCCGCGCGAGCAGCGCGTGCGGCCCGATGGCCTGCCGGACGATTCTTGCACGCCGGCTACGGGCTCCAGCGGACGAAATTCTCGTAAAGTTTCAGACCGTTGGCCGCACTCTTCTCTGGATGGAACTGCGTGGCAAAAATGTTATCCCGCGCTATCGCACAGGTAAAGGCAAGTCC
>JAAZBL010000242.1 GCA_012513825.1 Limnobacter sp.
GACTCGGGCTCACGCAGTTCCAGCTGATCATCGCGCTGTCCTTCTTCTACATCCTGCTCGGCTGCTTTCTCGACGGCATCTCGATGGTCGTGCTGACGATGGGCGTGATCCTGCCCACCGTGCAGGCTGCCGGCATCGACCTGCTATGGTTCGGCATCTTCGTCGTGGTGGTCGTCGAAATGGCGCAGATCACGCCGCCGGTGGGTTTCAACCTGTTCGTGCTGCAGGGCATGACCGGCCGCGAGCTGACCTGGATCGCCCGGGTCGCGATGCCGATGTTCGTGCTGATGATCGTTGCCGTCCTGCTGATCTACTGGTTTCCGCAGATCGTGACCTGGCTGCCTGCGCAGATGAGGACCGGCGCCTGAGATGAGGGTCGTCGTCGTCGGCGCCGGCATCATCGGCGTGTGCACTGCCTGGTACCTGTGCGAGCACGGCTTCGAGGTCGTCGTGCTCGAACGCCGCGACGACGTCGCGCGCGAAACGAGCGCAGGCAACGCCGGGGTCATCGCACCCGGCTACGTGACACCGTGGGCGGCCCCCGGCATGCCGGGCAAGATCCTGTCCTACCTGATGTCGCGCGAAGCGCCGGTGCGATTCCGGCCGACCGTCGACCGCCGCCAGTGGCGCTGGGTCGCACGCTGGCTGCGCGAATGCCGGCTCGAGCGCTATCGGGTCAACCGGCTCCGGATGCAGCGGCTCGCGTTCTACAGCCGCGACGAACTGCACGAGCTTCGCACCGCGCTCGGCATCGACTACCACCAGTCGAGCGGCTACCTGCAGCTGTTCCGCAGCGAGCGCGATCTGGCGATGGCCGGACCGGCGCGCGCGCTGCTCGAGGAGCAGGCGATCCCGCACCGCGTCCTCGACGCCGACGGCTGCCGCGCGCAGGAGCCGGCGCTGTCGGCGGACACGCCACTGGCCGGCGGGCTGTACCTGCCCGACGACGAGAGCGGCGACTGCCTCGAGTTCGCGCGAGCGCTGCGCCGTGCGGCCGAAGCCTGCGGCGTCGATTTCCGCTTCGGGCGCCAGGTCGGTGAGATCCTCGTCGAAGGTGGCCGGGCCGCCGGTGTACGGATCGGCGACGGCGAGCGGATCGGCGCGGCGGCCGTCGTCGTGGCGGCCGGCCCCGAAAGCGACCGGCTGCTGCGCCCGGCCGGCATCGACCTGCCGATCTATCCGGTCAAGGGTTATTCGGCCACCGTGCCGCTGCACGAAGGAGCGGCGGCGCCGGCGCAGGCACTGATGGACGAGGCCTACAAGACCGCGATCACGCCGCTCGGCGACCGGATCCGCGTCTCCGGCACCGCCGAAGTCGGCGACGCCGACCTGAAGCCGCGCGTGGCGGCGCTGCGCACGCTGCTGAAGGTCGGTCGCGACTGGTTCCCCGACGCCGGCCGCTGGGACGAGGCGAGCCTGTGGACCGGCGCGCGCCCGATGCTGCCCGACGGCCCGCCGGTGCTCGGCGCGACGCCGGTGCCGAGCCTGTTCCTGAACCTCGGGCACGGCTCGACCGGCTGGGCGATGGCCTGCGGCAGCGGCCGCGTCGTGGCCGACGTCGTGGCCGGAAAGCAGCCGGCGATCGACCTCGACGGATTGACGCTGGCACGCTATCGCTGAAGCCGGCACCACGGCAACTGCGAGGAAGCGATGACTGCCCTGCTCTTCACCAGCACGATCCGCCGAATCGAAGCCGACGGGCTCGCGCGTACCGGCCCCGGCGAACTGATGGCGAGGGCAGCGTCGGCCGTCGCCGATGCCGTCGAGGAACTGCTGCGCGAGGGCCCGGTCGGAAGGCCGGTCTTCGCGTTCTGCGGACCGGGCAACAACGGCGGCGACGCGCTGCTCGCGACGCTGCTGCTGCACGAGCGCGGCTTCGATGCACGTGCCTTCGAGCTCGCCGGTTGCGCAGCCGGCGCCGCGCCGCCCGACGACACCGCCCGCGTGCGGGCGCGCGCCGCCGCCCTCGGCCTGAGCCCGACGAGACTC
>JAAZBL010000243.1 GCA_012513825.1 Limnobacter sp.
CAAGACGAGCAGCCGCTCGACGGCGCCGCGGATGCCCTGCCCGTGCTGCAGCGTGCACGGCGGATGGAACGCGATCCGCTGATCGCCGCGCGCCGCGATCGCCTCTTGAAGCGAAGCGATCGCAGGCTCGAGCTGCTGCGGCAGCCACTCGGCCAGGTCGCGGCTCAGCGACACGATGCGCTGCGCCTTCGGCCCGTACTCGGGATCGTCGCGCAGCAGGTGCGCGTAGTCCTTGACCATCGCGCCGCAGCCGGAAGCATTGATCACGATGGCCTCGACGCCGGCCTCGATGTGCGGGAGCCAGGCGTCGATGTTGCGCTTGACATCTGCGAGCGCGCCGTCCTGGTCGTTCAGGTGGTGGCGGATCGCGCCGCAGCAGCCGGAACGCGCCTCGACCAGCGTCTGGACGCCGAGCCGGTCGAGCACGCGTGCGGTGGCCGCGTCGATCGACGGCATCATCGCCGGCTGCGTGCAACCGTTCAGGATCAGCACGCGCCGGGCGTGCTGCGTCTGCGGCCATGCGCCGGGCGCTCGACGCACCGGCACCTTGTCGCGCAACACGCGCGGCAGCAGCGGGCGCACCATCTGACCGGCGCGCATCGCCGGCCCGAACAGCCAGCGTCGCGTCAGGCCTTCGCGCAACACGGTACGCAGCAGGCGCTCCCCGGGCGGACGCCGAACTTGCTGCTCGACCAGCTTGCGGCCGATGTCGACCAGATGGCCGTAGCGCACGCCCGACGGACAGGTCGTTTCGCAGTTTCGGCAGGTCAGGCAGCGATCCAGGTGCGTCAGGGTCGACGTCGTTGCAGCCTGCCCCTCGACGACCTGCTTCATCAGGTAGATGCGTCCGCGCGGTCCGTCGAGTTCGTCGCCGAGCAACTGATAGGTCGGGCAGGTGGCCGTGCAGAAGCCGCAGTGCACGCACTTGCGCAGGATCGATTCGGCTTCGGCGCCATCAGCGGTGCCCTTCAGCCAATCGGCGAGATGCGTCTCCATGAATGTCCAGTGAGGTTCAGAGCCCCGCGACGAGGCGGCCCGGATTGAAGATCCCGTTCGGGTCGAATGCGGCTTTCAGCCTCCGATGCAGCTCGAGCGCCGCCGGCTTGAGCGGCGTGAACACGCCGGCGCTGCGATCGCCGCCGCGAAACAGCGTCGCGTGACCGCCGACCCGCGCGGCCGCCTGCCTCACGAGGGATTCCTCGGCATCGGTGCGCCACCAGCGCTGCGCGCCGCCCCATTCGATCAACTGCTCGCCCGGCAGCGACAGCGGCGCGGCGGTCGACGGGACCGACAAACGCCACAGTGCCGTCGCGCGCGGCGCGTCGGCAGTGCCCGGCCGGGGCGGAACCGGTTCGTCGGGCAGCACGAAGAACGGCAGCGTCTGGTGGCGCAGCGCGCTCCAGTAGGCCGCCGCTTCCGCGTCGTCGAGACGCACGGCGCCGTGATCGTGCGCGAAGCCGCTCGTGGCCGACTCGACGGCCGCCCGGGCGCCCGACAGGCGCAGCCGGAGCACGTCGTCGTGCCAGGCGCTGGCCGAGATCGGCAGCGGGCGACCGCCCCATTCGTTCAGGCATCGCAGCGCGTCCTTCGCGCCGATCCGGATCGCGACCGTGGCGCTGGCGGCCGGGCGCGGCATCACCTTCAACGACACTTCGGCGATGACGCCGAGCATGCCGAGCGAGCCGCACAGCAGCCGCGAGACGTCGTAGCCGGCGACGTTCTTCATCACCTGCCCGCCGAAGTGCAGTGCATTGCCGCGGGCGTCGATCATCGCCGCGCCGAGCACGTAGTCGCGCACGGCACCCGCGGACTGTCGGCCCGGTCCGGACAGGCCGGCCGCGACGACGCCGCCGATCGTCGCGCCCGAATCCTGCGCGGCGAACGCGGGAGGCTCGAACGGCAGCCATTGCCCGCGTTCGGCCAGCGCCGCCTCGAGTTCGGCCAGCGGCGTGCCGCAGCGTGCGGTAATCACCAGTTCGGTCGGCTCGTAGTCGACGATGCCGCGGTATCCGCCCGTTTCGAGCAGCTCGCCCTGCGGCGTGTTTCCATAGAAGTCCTTGCTGCCGCCGCCGCGGATCCGCAGCGGCGTGCGGTCGGCGTCGGCGGCCAGGATCCGCTCGCGCAGGCGCGCGAGCGCCGGGTCGACGGTCATCGTTCCATTCTCCATGCCTGTCGGCGCGACCCGCCCGCGCCAGCCGCTCCCCGCCCGGTCATCAGAACCTCGGCAGGTCGGGAAACGCGATGCGGCCGCCGTGCACGTGCATCTTTCCGTATTCGGCGCAGCGCGCCAGCGTCGGAATGACCTTGCCCGGATTCAGCAGGCCGTTCGGGTCGAACGCGCGCTTGACCGCGAAGAAGGCGTCGCGCTCGCCGGGCGTGAACTGCACGCACATCGAATTGATCTTCTCGATGCCGACGCCGTGCTCGCCCGTGACGGTGCCGCCGAGTTCCACGCACAACTCGAGGATGTCGGCGCCGAACAGTTCTGCGCGCTGCCATTCGTCGGGGTCGTTCGAATCGAACAGGATCAGCGGGTGCAGGTTGCCGTCGCCCGCGTGAAAGACGTTCATGCAGCGCAGCCGGTACTTGTCCTCCATCGCCGTGATCGCGGCGAGCATCCGGCCCAGGTTCTTGCGCGGAATCGTCCCGTCCATGCAGTAGTAATCGGGCGAGATGCGTCCGGCGGCCGGGAACGCGTTCTTGCGTCCGGACCAGAACAGCGCACGTTCGGCTTCGGATTCGGAAA
Source organism: Limnobacter sp. (assembly GCA_012513825.1). GTDB lineage: Bacteria > Pseudomonadota > Gammaproteobacteria > Burkholderiales > Burkholderiaceae_E > Zeimonas. Next base: position 2,747 of record JAAZBL010000243.1, read on the forward strand.
CCCGGATACCGGTGGCACCGGCCGCGCGCAGCACCTGCTCCATCCGCTCGATTTCCTCGGCGACTTCCTCGGGCGTGCCGTCGGACTCGGCCAGCAGGATCGCCTCGGCGTCGAGGTCGTAGCCGGCGTTGACGAACTCCTCGACGGCCACGGTCGCCTTGCGGTCCATCATCTCGAGGCCGGCGGGAATGATGCCGGCGGCGATGATGCCGGCCACCGCATCGCCGGCCTTCACGACGTCGTCGAACGAGGCCATGACCACGCGCGCGAGCTTCGGCTTCGGCACCAGCTTGAGCGTGATCTCCATCGCGACCGCGAGCATGCCTTCGGAGCCGATCATGACGGCCAGCAGGTCGAGCCCCGGCGCATCGAGCGCCTCGCCGCCGAACTCGACCGGCTGGCCGTCGGCCGTGTAGCCGCGCACGCGCAACACGTTGTGCACGGTGAGCCCGTATTTGAGGCAGTGCACGCCACCCGAGTTCTCGGCGACGTTGCCGCCGATCGTGCACGCGATCTGCGACGAGGGATCGGGCGCGTAATAGAGGTCGAAGGGTTCGGCGGCCTCGGACACGGCGAGGTTGCGCACGCCCGGCTGCACGAGCGCCGTGCGCGCCAGCGGGTCGATCGCCAGGATCCGGTTGAACTTCGCCAGCGACAGGACGACGCCGCACGCGTGCGGCATCGAACCACCCGACAGGCTGGTGCCGGCCCCGCGTGCGACGACCGGCACTTCGAGCTCGTGGCACAGTTTGAGCACGGCGACGACCTGCTCCTCGGTGTCGGGCAGCACGACCGCCATCGGCAACTGCCGGAACGCCGACAGCGCGTCGCACTCGTAGGGCCGGGTGTCCTCGACGCGGTACAGCACCGCATGCGCCGGCAACACCTCGCACAGGCGATCGACGACCTGCTGCTGGCGGCCGGGCGGCGGCGCGGCCGTCAGGTCGGCGAAGCGGTCCTCGAGCGGGGCATTCATCGGTAACAGTCCTCCTGTCCTGAAGGTATCGCGTCGGACCCGTGTCCGGTAGCCGCCGATTCGGCAAAAGATCTTTTACACTGCGCGACCGTGATGCGGGCCTCGCCGTGAATCCATCGAATCCCGGACTGCCGGCGCCGCCGAGCTGGCGCGATCGGCTCCACGGCTACACGCTGCTGCTGCTCGGCATGGCGCTGGTCGGAGTCTACGTCGCGTTGAGCAAACCGCTGACCGCGGCCTTCCCGGTGTTCCTGCTGGCCTGGCTGCGCTTCGCGATCGCCGCGGTCGCGATGTTGCCATGGCTGCGCCGCCGCGAAGGCGAAACCCCGCTGGACCGCTCGCTGACCGGGATCGTCTTCCTGCAATCGCTGTTCGGCAACTTCCTGTTCTCGATCCTGATGCTGTCGGGAATCGCACGGACCTCGGCGCTCGCCGCAGGCGTGATTCTCGCCACGCTCCCCGCGGCGGTCGCACTGCTGTCCTGGGCCGTGCTGCGCGAGCGCCTCGACGCACGAAGCTGGACGGCGATCGTGCTGGCCGTCGGCGGCGTCGCGCTGCTGAGCCTGTCGCGCGCCGAGGCCGGTTCGGGCGGCGCGCAATCGGCGATCGGCAACCTGCTGGTGCTCGGCTGCGTGTTCTGCGAAGCGATCTACGTGATCCTGGGCAAGCGCCTGACCGCGAGCCTGTCGCCGAAGCGGATCTCGGCGCTGCTGAACCTCTGGGGGCTGGTCTTGATGACGCCTCTGGGCGCGTGGCAGGCGACGGGCTTCGACTTCGCAGCGGTCGGCCTCCCCGACTGGGGGCTGCTGCTGTTCTACGCGCTCGCGGCCAGCGTCGTCTCGACCTGGCTCTGGCTCAGCGGCCTGCGCCACGTGCCGGCCAGCCACAGCGGCGTGTTCACGATCGCGATGCCGCTGGCCGCCAGCATCGTCGCCGTCGCCTTCCTCGGCGAACGCTTCGGCGCCGCGCACCTGCTCGCGCTGGCCTGCGCCGCCGGCGGCATCGTGCTGATCGCGTTCGGCCCTGCGCCAAGTACGCGGCCGAGCGTGGCCGCGCGACCACTCGAGGAACGGGGTGTCCGGCGCTGAATGCGAACCGAAGAACGGGTGAACGGAGCTGATCGCAAACCTCCGCTCGAGTTTCGCCGAGACGGCGCTCTGCACGCCGTTCCCGCGCCTCGAGCTCCGATCGGCGCGGCGACCGTCGGACGGCATCCGACCGTCGAAGTCCAAGCCGCCGACATCGACACCGACACC
>JAAZBL010000244.1 GCA_012513825.1 Limnobacter sp.
CGCTCGCTGTCGACGAGGTAATAGTCGCGATCGGGCAGGCCCATGCCGTCGAAGCCGATGCTGACGGCGTAGCTGTTCGGGTCCTTGTCGTCGACCGTGACGCTCGCCGAGACCAGCGAGGGGATGCCCGCCTTCGGGAACAGCGCGACAAGCGATGCGAGATCGCCCGCCTGGCGGATTTCCTGCAGATAAGGCTGCGCCGGCGCGAGACCCGCGGCATCGATCGCCGCGGTATCGAGGAAGCTCTGGTATGCGTCGACGATACGGCGCTCGGGAGTCCCGGCCGCCGGATTCGAGGCGACCAATTCGGCGGCCAGCGTCTCGACATCCGCCGTCGATTTCTCACGCAGGATGTTAAACGCGCCGAAGCGGGTGAACTCGGCCGGAATCGGGTTCGCCTCGACCCACTTCCCATTGGCGTACTCGAAGAAATCGTCGCCCGGGTCGGCGGTCTGGTCGATTGACTGCGGGTCGAAGCCCCAGGTGCCGAAATCCATCGTCGGGGTGGGCGTGCGCGGCTCGTCCTGTGCAACCGCGGGCAGAGCCAGGGCGAGCGCAACGGCCGAAGCACTCACGGCAAAAATCGATCGGAACATTCAGCAGTCCTTTCCTCGGCCCGACCACTCTACAGCGGGCCAGCAATTTCGTGCGATGGGGTGTAGCGCCGCCGCCTCGATACCTGGCGCCATTCGTCGGTTACAATTGATACTTAGTCGATTAACCGACGATTATCGCGCCCCGGCGCCGCTCCGAGCCAGCACGGCGTCGTCGAACTGCAGCGCCGCCAGCCGGGCATAGAGTCCTTTCGCCGCGCTGAGCTGCGCATGCGTGCCGTGCTCGACGATCCGCCCCTGATCCAGAACCACGATCCGGTCCGCCGCCCGCACGGTGGCGAGCCGATGCGCGATGACCAGCGTCGTGCGCCCTTCCATCAGGTGCTCGAGGGCTTCCTGCACCAGCCGCTCGCTCTCGGCGTCGAGCGCGCTGGTCGCCTCGTCGAGCAGCAGGATCGGCGCATCGCGCAGCAGCGCGCGAGCGATTGCAACCCGCTGGCGCTGCCCGCCCGAAAGCCGAGCCCCGCCTTCGCCGAGGAACGTATCGAGCCCCTCGGGCAAGGCCTTGAGGAAGCCCTCGGCATTGGCCGCGCGCGCCGCTTCCCAGATCGCGTCCTCGCTCGCGTCCCATTTCCCGTAGCGCAAGTTGTCGCGCGCGCTCGCGGCGAACAGCGTGCCTTCCTGCGGCACCAGCGCCATGCGTCGACGTACCTCGGCTGGGTCGGCCTGAACCAGCGGCACGCCGTCGAGCCGGATCGTGCCCGCCTGCGGATCGTAGAACCGCTCGGCGAGCTGGAATACCGTCGACTTGCCCGCCCCCGAAGGCCCGACGATCGCGACGGTCTCCCCAGGCTCGACGGTCAGGTCGAAATCGACCAGCGCCGGCGCGTCGGGACGCGTCGGATAGCGGAACGTGACGTTCTGGAACGCCAGCGCCCCGCGCGCCGGCTCTGGCAGCGCGATCGGCCGGGCGGGCGCGGCGATGGCGGGCTTTTCCTGCAGCAGCTCGCTCAGCCGGCTTGCCGCGCCTGCTCCGCGCAGCAGGTCGCCGTAGACTTCGGTCAGCGAGCCGAACGCCCCCGCGACCAGCACGCCGGTCAGCACGAACGCCGCGATCGTCCCGCCCGACAACGTCCCTTCAGCCACTTGCAGCGCGCCGCGCCACAGCAGCATCGTGATCGCTCCGAATATGACCGTGATCACCACCCCGGTCATCATCGCGCGCAGCAGAATGCGGCGCTTGGCGGTCTCGAAGGTGGCCTCGACGGCTTCGCTGAAGCGCTGCTGCTCGCGCCGTTCCTGGTTGAAGCCTTGGACGATCTTCATCGCGCCGAGCACTTCGGAGACGCGCGAGCCGACCGTGGCGACGCGATCCTGGCTCTCGCGCGAAACCGTCCGCAGGCGGCGGCCGAACCACACGATCGGCAGCAGCACCAGCGGCACCCCGATCACCAACAGCGCCGTCAGCGCGGGCGCGAGGTAGAGCAGGTAGCCGATCCCGCCCACCGCCATCAGCGCGTTGCGCAAGGCGACCGA
>JAAZBL010000245.1 GCA_012513825.1 Limnobacter sp.
AAGAGAGGAAAAGTCTTTGTGGAGCAATGACTTGCAGACTCTCTTGGACTTCTGCGGAAGTCCGCAGAATGATGCAGTGGAGCGGGTGAAGGGAATCGAACCCTCGTATGCAGCTTGGGAAGCTGCCGTTCTACCATTGAACTACACCCGCACCGAGGAGGTGATTCTAGCTCAGACAGGGCAAGGCTCGGGTAGGATCGTGCGCCCATACCCCTCGCCGGAAATCGCAGCCATGTACTTACGCAGAATCTTGTCGCTCGGATTCGTATTGTTCGCCATCGCCGCTGCGTTGCCTGGCTGGTCGGCGCCGCCCGACTGGGCCGGGCGCCCCGGCGGTCCGGATACGCCCAAGTATCACGGGCTCGTCGTCTTCGGCGACAGCCTTTCCGACACCGGAAACGACCTGATCCTGACCGCCACCATGCACCACAACCCGGCGATTCCGCCTTCGTCGACCTACTACGAGGGTCGCTTCTCGAACGGCCCGGTGGCCGCGGAATACCTGTGGGGACGAATGAACGGCGGCCAGGCGGCGATCGAACCGTCGCTGGCCTTTCCGACGCTCGGAACCAAGTCTGCGGTGAGCTTCGCGTTCGGCGGTTCGGGTTCGGGCGATACACCGATGAATCCCGGCGGGTTCGAGGTCCCCGGCCTGCTGATGCAGGTCGCGACCTTCGGCGACAAGCTGCAGGGCAAGAAAGCGCACCAGCACGCGCTGTTCCTGCTCTGGTCCGGGTCGAACGACTACCTGTTCTACGGCGCGACCGATGTCGCGCCCGTCGTCGGCAACCTCGTCAGGGCGATCGAAACCCTGTATTCGTACGGGGCGCGCAACTTTCTGGTGCCGAACCTGCCCGACCTCGGTCTCACGCCGCTGAGCCAGATGGAGGGGAGAGGGCCGATCGCCTCGGCTTTGTCGCGCGCCCATAATGCCGCGCTTGCCGAAGCGCTCGATGGCGTGGCGACACGGCTGCCCGACGCCCGGATCATGCGGGTCGACGTGTACGCGCTGATGCACGAAATGCTGCGGACGGGATCGCTCGCGGCGACACCGCCGGCGACCGAAGTGCTGGCCCCCGGCGCCGGCGCGACCGATTGCCTGCTGCGGGCTCCCGACACCTGTCCCGACATCGCACTGGATGCGCCGCTGCCGCCGCTGATGTTCTGGGACGCGCTGCATCCATCGACGCAAGCGCACGAACTGCTGGGGCAAGCGATGTTCGACAGCCTGCGCTGACCGAGATCGGGCTCCGGTCGCGTGCGACAATTTCGGCCATGATCGAAATCACCGTCAACGGCGAGAAGCGCCAGCTTGCGCAAGCGTCCACCGTGGCCGGCCTGCTCGATATGCTCGGGCTGGCGGGCAAGCGGATCGCCGTCGAGCGAAACGGCGAAATCGTTCCGCGCAGCCGACATGCCGATGAACCGATCGTCGGCGGCGACCGACTGGAAATCGTCGTCGCCGTCGGCGGCGGATGAAGCTTCGACGGGGCCGAATGACAACGATCGTCGCCATCCAACCTGAGCCGGAGTCCGCATGTCCCAGCAGCACCAGTTCGAAGGCCGCCTCGCCTGGCAGGGCCAGCCCGAAGGTACGCCCTTCACCTACGAAACCATCCGCCGCGTAGCGCGGATCGAATTCGACGGCGGCGCGGCCTTCGAAGCCTCGGCACCCGCCGTATTCCACGGCGACGACGGCCTGCCGAATCCCGAAACGCTGATGATGGCTTCGCTGATGCAGTGCCACTTCCTGACCTTCATGGCCGTGGCCGCGAAGTCGCGCGCCGAGGTCGTCGGCTACAGCGACCGGGCCACCGGCACGCTGGGCATGAAGGACGGCAAGATGCGTTTCGTCGAGGTCGTGCTGCGTCCGCGCGTACGCCTGGCCGATGCCGGGCAGGCGTCGAAGCTCGATTCGATGCATGCGAAGGCGCACGCGAACTGTTTCATGTCGAACTCGGTGAACTTCACGGTCCGGGTCGAACCCGATCTCGGTTGAACGCAACGATGAACGCACGCGGACAGCACCTCATCTCCGACCCGCCCGACAGCACGGCCGACACGCTGCGCATCGGCAAGCGCGAATTTTCGTCGCGCCTGCTGATCGGCACCGGGAAGTACCGGGATTTCGACGAGACGCGGCGCGCCGTCGAGGCCAGCGGAGCGCAGATCGTCACCGTGGCGATCCGGCGCACGAACATCGGCCAGAACGCCGGCGAGCCGAACCTGCTCGACTTCCTGTCGCCCGACCGCTATACGCTGCTGCCGAACACCGCCGGCTGCTACACGGCCGAGGACGCGATCCGCACGCTGCGGCTCGCGCGCGAACTGCTCGATGGGCACACGCTGGTCAAGCTCGAGGTGCTCGGCGACCCCGATACGCTGTATCCGAACATGCCGGAGACGCTGAAGGCGGCCGAAGTGCTCGTGCGCGAAGGCTTCGAGGTCATGGTCTACTGCAGCGACGATCCGATCCAGGCCAGGCGCCTCGAAGAGATCGGCTGCCTGGCGGTGATGCCGCTGGCCTCGCTGATCGGCTCGGGCATGGGCATCCTGAACCCGTGGAACCTGCAGTTGATCCTCGAGAACGCCGGCGTGCCGATCATCGTCGATGCCGGGGTCGGCACCGCGTCGGATGCGGCGATCGCGATGGAACTCGGCTGCGCCGGCGTGCTGATGAACACGGCGGTCGCCGCAGCCCGCGATCCGGTGCGGATGGCCGGCGCGATGCGCAAGGCCGTCGAGGCCGGCCGCGACGCCTACCTCGCCGGCCGCATGCCGAAGAAGCTCTATTCGGCGATCCCGTCCTCTCCCACGACCGGCATGATCGGCGGCGCTGCGAACGCCGCCGGCGACACGCAAGCCGGGCCAGGCGGAGCCAGGGCTTGATCGAGACGGCCGGCCATCCGCACATCCGCAGCTTCTCCGGCCGGCGCGGCCACTTCACCGCCGGCCAGCGCCTCGCCTACCAGACGCTGCTCGAACACTGGTCGCTGCCGTATCGGCGCGCGCCGCTGGTGCCGGCCGACGTGTTCGGCCGCGACGCGCCGCTGGTGCTCGAGATCGGCTTCGGCATGGGCGAAACCACCGCGCAGATCGCGCAACGGATGCCCGACACCGACTTTTTCGGCGTCGAGGTGTACCCGGCCGGCGTCGGCTCGCTGCTGCGCCGGATCGACGAAGCGGGACTGCGCAACCTGCGCATCGTCCAGCACGATGCCGTCGAGGTCGTGCGCGACATGCTCGCACCCGGCACGCTGGCCGGCGTCCACGTGTTCTTTCCCGACCCCTGGCCGAAGACCCGGCACCACAAGCGCCGGCTGATCCAGTCGCCGTTCGTCGCGCTGCTCGCTTCGCGGCTGGCGCCCGGCGGCTACCTGCACTGCGCGACCGACTGGGAGCATTACGCGGTGCAGATGCTCGACGTCATGTCGCGCGAGCCGCAACTGGAGAACTCCGTCGGCGGCGCGACCGTCGTCGGCGAAACGGCGGCCGACTGCGTCGGCTTCGCCCCGCGCCCCGACTACCGGCCGGTGACCAAGTTCGAGAAGCGCGGGCTCCGGCTCGGACACGGCGTCTGGGACGTCATATTCCGCATGCGTCCGACCTGAGTCCGGCCGCGCCGTTTCACGCGACCCAGTCCACCACGCCGGTCCAGGCCGTCAGCAGCACCAGCAGGCCGAACGCGATCCGGTACCAGGCGAAGACCTTGAAGTCGTGCGTGGCGATCCAGCGGATCAGCCAGTGCACGCAGGCCAGCGCCGACACGAACGCGAAGCCGAGCCCGACGGCGAACATCGGGACGTCCTGCATCGACAGGAGGTCGCGATAGTTCCAGGCGTCGTAGACGCCGGCGCCGATCAGCGTCGGGATCGCCAGGAAGAACGAGAACTCCGTGGCTGCGCGCCGCGACAGCCCGAACAGCATGCCGCCGATGATCGTGGCTCCCGATCGGCTGGTGCCCGGGATCAGCGCGAAGGCCTGCGCAATGCCCAGGCGCAGCGCGTCGGCGGCGGTCATCGAATCGACTTCCTGCACGCGGGCGGCCGCCAGACCGCGGCGCTGGCGCGCCTCGACCCACAGGATGATCAGCCCGCCGACGATGAAAGCCACGGCGACCGGGACCGGCCGGAACAGCGCCTCCTTGATCAGGCCGGCGAAGGCCAGCCCGAGGATCGCCGCAGGCAGGAAAGCGATCAGCACGTTGGCCGCGAAACGTTGCGCGCGCCGTTCGGAGAAGATGCCGGCGACGGTGTCGGCGATCCGCTGCCGGTAGTACCAGATGACCGCGAACATCGCGCCGGTCTGGATCGCCACGTTGAACATCTTCTCCTTGTCGCCGGCGAAACCCAGCAGGCTGGCGGTCAGGATCAGATGACCGGTGCTCGAGATCGGCAGGAATTCGGTCAGTCCTTCGACGATTCCGAGGATCGCGGCCTTGACGAGCAGGGGCAACGCATAGAGCAGCTCGATCATCCACGGTCCCCGGGGCCGCGGCTCGACCGGGCTGCAGCGCCACCGGAGCCGCCCCACCACGCGTGGAAATGATGGACCGGGCCGTGCCCGCTGCCCACCTGGAGCTCGCCCGAATGCCGGATCGCCTCGGTCACGTAGCCCTTGGCGGCGCGCACGGCGGCCGGCGTGTCGGGAGCCTGCGGCAGCAGTGCGGCGATCGCGGCCGACAGCGTGCAGCCGGTGCCGTGCGTGTTGCGGCTCTCGATGCGCGGACCG
>JAAZBL010000246.1 GCA_012513825.1 Limnobacter sp.
AGCCGGGCGCGATGTCGTGCACGCGCGCCCGCATCGCCTCGACCTTGGCCGCACCGACGGTCGAATCGAGCGCGAGTACCTGGCGGTTCAGGTTCGACTCGGCGACGTGGTCGAGGTCGATCAGCGTGAGCCGGCCGACGCCCGAGCGGGCCAGCGCCTCGGCGGCCCAGGACCCGACGCCGCCGAGTCCGATCACGCAGGCGTGCGCCGCCGCGATGCGTGCGAAGGCCTCGTCGCCGAACAGGCGTGCGACGCCGCCGAAACGGCGCGGCGCCTCGACCAGCAGGCAGCCGGCGTCGAGCGGCTCCAGCTCGGCGGCATCCGACGCCGGCGCCTCGTCCGCCGGGGTCTCGCTGGCCGGGGAGCCCGCTTCGATCATGGCAGCAGGATCGTCGATCCGGTGGTCCGGCGCGCCTCGAGGTCCTGGTGCGCACGCACCGCGTCGGCCAGTTCGTAGCGCTGGTCGATCTCGATCCGCACCTTGCCCGATCCGACGACCTTGAACAGTTCGCCGGCCATCTCGACGAGGCTCTCGCGCCGTGCCGTATGCGGCATCAGGCTCGGACGGGTCAGGTACAGCGAGCCCTTGAGCACGGTCAGCGGGATCGGCGGCACCGGCCCCGAAGCGTTGCCGAAGCTGACCATCAGCCCGAACGGCTGCAGGCTGTCGATCGAGGCCTGGAACGTGTCCTTGCCGACGCCGTCGTAGACGACCGGCACCATCGCGCCGTCGGTGATCTCGCGCACGCGCTCGGGCACGTTCTCCTCGCGATACAGGATCACGTGGTCGGCGCCCGCCTTCTTCGCCAGCGCCGCCTTCTCGGGCGAACCGGCCGTGCCGATCACGGTGACGCCGAGCGCCTTGGCCCACTGCATCGCGATCAGGCCCACCCCGCCGGCAGCCGCATGGAACAGGATCGTCTGGCCCTTCTGCAGCTTGTAGGTGCGCCGGAACAGGTACTCGACGGTCAGGCCCTTGAGCATCATCGCGGCGGCCGTCTCGAAGTCGATGGCCTTCGGCAGCTTCACCAGCACCGCGGCCGGCATGTTGCGCAGCTCCGCGTAGGCGCCGAGCGGCTGCGGCTGCGTGCAGTAGGCGACCCGGTCGCCGACCGCGACCTCGGTCACGTCGGGCCCGACCGCGGTGACGACGCCGGCCCCCTCCAGGCCGATGCCGCCGGGCAACGGCGCCGGATACAGCCCGCTGCGATAGTAGGTATCGATGAAGTTCAGACCGATCGCATGGTTCTGCACCTGCGCTTCGCCGGGGCCCGGGGCTCCGACGTCGACGTCGACGAGCTTCATCACTTCGGGGCCGCCGGTTTCGGTGATCCGGATCGCCTTGGCCATCGTTTCGTTCTCCTGGTTTGTCGGTGTTCGTGCTGTCGCGGCTTCGTTCAGAACGTGCCCGGGTAGGCGCCCCCGTCGATCAGGAAGTTCTGTCCGGTCACGTAGCCGGCCTGCGCGCTGCACAGGTAGGCGCAGGCCTGGCCGAATTCGAGCGGATCGCCGAGCCGGCCGGCCGGAACCGATTGCACCCGGCGCCTGGCGGCCTCCTCTTCGCTGATCCCGGCGGCCTTCGCCGCCGCGGCCACGGTATCGCGCACGCGATCGGTATCGAAGACACCGGGCAGCAGGTTGTTGATCGTGACGTTGTGCGCGACCGTCTTGCGCGCGATGCCGGCGACGAAGCCGGTCAGACCCGAGCGCGCGCCGTTGGACAGGCCCAGAATGTCGATCGGCGCCTTGACCGCGCTCGACGTGATGTTGACGATACGCCCGAACCTGCGCTCGATCATCGCGTCGACGGTGGCCTTGATCAGCTCGATCGGCGTCAGCATGTTCGCGTCGACGGCGCGGATCCAGTCGTCCCGGGTGAAGTTGCGGAAGTCGCCCGGCGGCGGGCCGCCGGCATTGTTCACGAGAATGTCGACCTGCGGCGCGGCTGCGAGCGCTTCGGCGCGCCCCGATTCGGTCGTGATGTCGCAGGCCACCGGGCGCACCTCGACGCCGGTTTCGTCGGCAATGCGCTTCGCAGCTTCGTTCAGCGTGGCTGCGGTGCGCGCGTTGACCACCAGGTTCGCGCCCTCGCGCGCAAGCGACAACGCACACCCGTAGCCGAGCCCCTTGCTGGCGGCGCAGACGAGCGCCCACTTCCCGCTGATTCCCAGATCCATGTCTTCGCTCCCGTGATTGGATTGCGGCCGGTCGATCCAGCCCCAGCGCGAAGATACCGCGCGCACTTGCGGCCGGAACGGCCGGCGCCGTGCGAACGGAACGAGCCGGCCGCTTCAGCGACGCTTGCCGCCGAGCAGCGAGCCGAGCACGCCGCGAACCAGTTCGCGGCCCAGCGTCGTGCCGATCGTGCGTGCTGCGCTCTTGGTCGCCGCTTCGAGCGGCGTCTGGCGTCGCCCGCCGCCGCCGGTCAGGATGTCGGTGAAGATGCTGCCCAGGCCGCCCGTGCCTGCGCCGCCGCCGGCCGGCTCGGCGTCGCCCCGGGCGCTGCCGGCCTCGGCGCGCTCCTGTGCCTCCTTCGACTCGGCGCGCTTGCGCAGCATCTCGAACGCCGACTCGCGGTCGACCGCCTGGTCGTAGGCGCCGGCGACGATCGACGAGGCCAGCAGGGCCTTGCGTTCGGCCTCGGTGATCGGCCCGATCCGCGAAGCCGGAGGCGCGACCCAGGCCCGCTCGACGACCGACGGCCGGCCCTTCTCGTCGAGCATCGAGATCAGCGCCTCGCCGACGCCGAGCTCGGTGATCGCCTTCTCGGCATCGAAAGCCGGATTCGCGCGCATCGTGCTCGCCGCCGAACGAACGGCCTTCTGGTCGCGCGGCGTGTAGGCGCGCAGCGCGTGCTGGACCCGGTTGCCGAGCTGTCCGAGCACCTTGTCGGGCACGTCGAGCGGATTTTGCGTGACGAAAAACACGCCGACGCCCTTCGAGCGGATCAGCCGCACGACCTGTTCGATCTTGTCGAGCAGGGCATCGGGCGCATCGTCGAACAGCAGGTGCGCCTCGTCGAAGAAAAAGACGAGCTTCGGCTTGTCGCGGTCCCCGACCTCGGGCAGCACCTCGAACAGCTCCGACAGCAGCCACAGCAGGAACGAGCCGTAGAGCTTCGGCGCATTCAGCAGCCGGTCGGCCGCCAGCACGTTGACGACGCCGCGCCCCCGGGCATCGGTCTGCAGCAGGTCGTCGAGCTCGAGCATCGGCTCGCCGAAGAAGCGGTCGGCGCCCTGCTGGTCGAGAACGAGCAGCGCGCGCTGGATCGCACCGATCGACGCGGTCGAGACATTGCCGTATTCGGTCCGGAAAGTCTTCGCGTTGTCGCCGACGAACTGCAGCATCGCACGCAGGTCCTTCGCATCGAGCAGCAGCAGGCCCTGCTCGTCGGCGACCCGGAACACCAGGTGCAGCACGCCTTCCTGCGTCTCGTTCAGCCCCATCATCCGGGCCAGCAGCAGCGGCCCCATGTCGGAGACCGTTGCGCGCAGCGGATGCCCCTTCTCTCCGTAGACGTCCCACAGCGTGACCGGGCAGCCTTCGAAAGCCGGCATCTCGAAGCCCAGGCGATCGAGCCGTTCCTTCAGCTTGTCGGAGGCCACGCCCGGCTGCGCGATGCCGGCGAGATCGCCCTTGACGTCGGACACGAACA
>JAAZBL010000247.1 GCA_012513825.1 Limnobacter sp.
CGGGCTCGGCGACCTCGAATCCGGCCGCATCCGGCGGCTTCAAGGGGAATGCCATGGCCACCACCACCGCCGCCGACGTCCTCGTCGAAACCCTGCTCGACTGGGACGTCGACACGATCTTCGGAATGCCGGGCGACGGCATCAACGGCATCGTCGAGGCGCTGCGCCTGCGCCAGGACCGGATTCGCTTCGTCCAGGTGCGCCACGAGGAAAGCGCGGCCTTCATGGCCTGCGCGCACGCCAAGTTCACCGGCCGGCTCGGCGTCTGCCTGGCCACCTCGGGGCCCGGCGGCATCCATCTGCTGAACGGCCTCTACGACGCCAAGCTCGACGGTGCGCCGGTGCTGGCGATCACTGGCCTGCAGTATCACGACCTGATCGCGACGCAGACGCAGCAGGACGTCGAGCTCGACAAGCTCTACATGGACGTCGCCGTCTACAACGCGCGGATCATGGGCGGTGCGCACGTGCAGAACCTCGTTGCGCTGGCCTGCCGGACGGCGCTGACGCGTCGCGGCGTCGCGCACCTGACGATGCCGGTCGACCTGCAGTCCGAAGACGTCGAAGCGGATGCGCGTTCGCCGCGCAACGTGCCGGATCACGTCTCGGACCTGCTGGCGCTCGGCGCCCGGTTGCCGGGCGAGCGTCAGCTCGAGCGCGCCGCTGCGGTCCTGAACGAGGGCAAGAAGGTCTGCATCCTGGCCGGACAGGGCGCGCTCGGTGCGCGCGGCCAGCTGCTCGAGCTGGCCGATCGGCTCGGCGCACCGGTGGCCAAGGCGCTGCTCGGCAAGGGCGCCATCCCCGACGACAGCGAGTTCTCGACCGGCGGCGTCGGGCTGCTCGGCACCAAGGCATCGCAGCAGGCGCTGGAGGACTGCGACACGCTGCTGATCGTCGGCAGCTCGTTTCCGTACATCGAGTTCTATCCGAAGCCCGGACAGGCGCGCGCGGTCCAGATCGATCTCGACCCGGCGCGCATCGGCCTGCGCTACCCGGTCGAGGCCGCGCTGGTCGGCGATTCGGCGCGCGTGCTCGACGAGCTGCTGCCGCGGCTCGAAGCGAAGCGGGATCGCTCTTTCCTCGAATCGGCGCAAAAGGAGATGCTGGCGTGGCGCGAGCTGATGCAGGAGCGTGGCACGCGTACCGACATGCCGATGAAGCCGCAGGTCGTGACCTGGGAGCTCGACCGCCTGCTGACCGACGATGCGATCGTCGCGACCGACTCGGGGACGATCACGACCTGGGTCGCGCGCAACGTGACGATGCGCGCGGACAGGAAGTTCTCGTGCTCGGGCAACCTGGCGACGATGGCCTGCGGGGTGCCGTATGCGATCGCCGCGGCGCTTGCGTATCCGCAGCGGCAGGTCGTCGCGGTCGTCGGCGACGGCGGCTTCACGATGCTGCTCGGCGAACTGGCCACCTGCGTGAAGTACCGGGCGAACGTCAAGATCGTCGTGATTCGCAACGATTCGCTGGGCCAGATCAAGTGGGAGCAGATGGTCTTTCTCGGCAACCCCGAATACGCGTGCGAGCTGCAGCCGATCGACTTCGTGACCGTCGCGCGCGGCTTCGGCATCGACGCGCTGCGCATTGAAGATCCGGCGCGCTGCGGCGAGCAATTGCGCGAGGCCTTCGCGAAGCCGGGGCCGGTCGTCGTCGAGGCCGTCGTCGACACGCACGAGCCGCCGATGCCGCCGAAGGCGACGCTGCGCCAGGGGATGAAGCTGGCGAAGGCGCTGGCCCGGGGCACGCCCGACGGCGGTCGGATCGCACGCCGGATCGGGGCGGACGTGGTCCGCGAGCTCGTCTGAGCGAGCAGCGCGCCCGAGCGGCCGCAGGCCGGCCGCCCGGCCAGGGGCTCTCGGAACGCCGCCGGCCTGTGCGATCCTTCGGAGCATGAACCGAAGGAACGAAGCGACTTCCGAAACCGATCGCAGGCCGCGCCGCTTCGACGTCTGCAACGGCGACGCCGACGGCCTGTGCGCGGTGCGCCAATGGCGGCTGCACGAGCCCTGCGACAGCACGCTCGTCACCGGGCTCAAGCGCGAGATCGAACTCGTCGAGCGCGTCGACGCAGACGCGGGCGACGAGCTGCTCGTCTGCGACATTTCGCTGGCGCGCAACCGCGACGCCGTACTGCGGCTGCTCGAACGCGGCGTGCGCGTGCGCTACTTCGACCACCACGTCGCGGGCGAGCCGCTGTCGCACCCCGGACTCGAGCTGCATGTCGACACGGCGCCCGGCGTCTGCACGAGCGCCATCGTCGACCGCGTGCTCGGCGGCCGGCATCGGCGCTGGGCGGTGGTCGGCGCCTTCGGCGACAACCTCGATGCGCTCGCACGCCGGCTCGCGGCGGCGGCCGGCCTGTCGGCCGACGAAGTCGAGCAGCTGCGCACCCTCGGGGAGGCGATCAACTACAACGCTTACGGCGAAAGCGAAGCCGACGTGCTGGTGCCGCCGGCGCGGCTGTACGCGACGATCGCCCGCCATGCCGACCCGCTCGCGATGCTGGCTCGCGAGCCGGTGTTCGGCGACCTCGACGCGCGGCGACGCGCGGACCTGGCGCTGGCGGCGGGCATCGAGCCGCACCGGCAGGACGCGCGCGGCAGTGTGCTGCTGCTGCCCGACGAGGCCTGGAGCCGTCGCGTCGTCGGTTGCCTGGCCAACGAACTGGCGCGCGCGGCGCCCGAGCGCGCCCACGCGGTGCTGCTGCCGACGAACGGCGATGCCTGGCGCGTCAGCGTACGCGCGCCGATCGCGGCGCCGACGGGCGCCGGTGCCCTGTGCGCCCGCTTCGGCGGCGCGGGTCGGGCGGCGGCCGGTGGCGTCGATCGTTTGCCGGCGTCGGAACTGCCGCGCTTTCTCGACGAGTTCGGTGCCGCGCGCTGGGGCGAGCGCTGAGTCCCGGCCCGGGCGAGGGCGGAGCTCGAAGCGGAATGATCGAAGCCATTCGGGGTCAGCGGCTCATAATGGTTGACAAATGAATGATTCATAGATAAAGTATCGCCATTCGATCGATCGATCGATCCCGTGCGCAGGAGCGGAGGAGGAGACCCCCATGAGCGAGAGGCCGTATACCGCCCATGTCGACAGCTTCGCGCGCGACCGCTTGCCGCCGCCCGGGCAGCAGCCGGAATTCCTGTTCGAACTGCCCGAGCTGCGCTTCCCCGAGCGCCTGAATTGCGCGACCGAACTGCTCGACCGCCGCGTCGCGTCGGGCGAGGGCGATCGCCCATGCCTGCGTACGCCTGGCGGGCTGTGCTGGAGCTACGCGGACCTGCAGCAGCGCGCCGATCGCATCGCTCACGTGCTCGTTGCCGAGATGGGGCTGGTGCCGGGAAACCGCGTGCTGCTGCGAGGCCCGAACACGCCGATGATGGTTGCGAGCTGGTTCGCGGTGATCAAGGCCGGCGGCATCGCCGTGGCGACGATGCCCTTGCTGCGGGCGCGCGAGCTCGGACAGATCATCGAAAAGGCCGAGATTTCGCACGCGCTGTGCGATCGGAATCTTGCCGAGGAGCTGTCGCTCGCGCGAGACGCCCACCCGGGGCTGCGCGAAGTTCGCTTCTTCGGCACCGGCGAGGCCGACGACCCGGGCCACGACGGGTCCGGAGGCGACTTCGGCCTCGAAGCCGCGATGCAGCGACATCCGGCGGCCTTCGACAACGTCGACACCGCGCCGGACGACACCTGCATCATCGCGTTCACGTCCGGCACGACCGGGCGGCCGAAAGGCACGATGCACTTCCACCGCGACGTGATGGCTGCCTGCGCCTGCTGGCCCCGGCACGTGCTGAAGGCGGCCGCCGACGACGTCTTCATCGGCAGCCCGCCGATCGCCTTCACCTTCGGTCTGGGCGGGCTCGTGCTGTTCCCGATGAGCATGGGCGCGTCGACGGTGCTGCTGCCGAAAGCCGGCCCGAACGAGCTTCTCGACGCGATCCCGGCCTGCGGTGCCACCGTGCTGTTCACCGCGCCGACCTCGTACCGTGCGATGGCCGCCGAGGCCGGCGCCAGGCGCATCGGCGCGCCCGCGGGCGGCAGCCTGCGCAAGTGCGTTTCGGCCGGCGAGGCGCTGCCGGCGGCCACGCGGGCGCTGTGGAAGGAGCACACGGGCATCGAGATCATCGATGGCATCGGCGCCACCGAGATGCTGCACATCTTCGTTTCGCATGACGAGGCGCATGCGCGCCCCGGCGCGACCGGCACCGTGGTTCCCGGCTACCGCGCCTGCGTGATGGACGACGACGGGCGCCCTGTGCCGGCCGGCGTCGTAGGCCGGCTTGCGGTCAAGGGGCCGACCGGCTGCCGCTACCTGTCCGACGAGCGCCAGAAGAACTACGTGAAGGACGGCTGGAACTACACCGGCGACGCGTACCTGGTCGACGACGACGGCTACTTCCACTACCAGGCACGCACAGACGACATGATCGTTTCGGCCGGCTACAACATCGCCGCCCCCGAGGTCGAAGACGCGCTGATGCTGCATCCGGCGGTCGCCGACTGCGCGGTGATCGGCGAGCCCGACGAGGCCCGAGGGCAGATCGTCAAGGCCTTCGTCGTGCCCGCCGTCGGCCACGAGGCCGGCGATGCGCTGGTCGCCGAGCTCCAGGATTTCGTCAGGAAGACGATCGCGCCGTACAAGTATCCGCGCGCGATCGAGTTTCGCGCCAGCCTGCCGCGCACGGCGACCGGCAAGCTGCAGCGCTTCAGGCTGCGTGAGGGCTGAACCCATGAACATCGTATGCATCGGCGGCGGCCCCGCCGGCCTGTACTTCGCGTTGCTGATGAAGCAGCAGGACCCGTCGCACGAGATCACCGTCGTCGAGCGCAACCGGCCCTACGACACCTTCGGCTGGGGCGTCGTGTTCTCGGACCAGACGCTGGGCAACCTGCAGCGCGCCGACCCGAAGACCGCCGCCCAGATCCTCGACGCGTTCAATCACTGGGACGACATCGAGGTCAACATCCGCGGCAACAAGCTGCGCTCGGGGGGCCATGGCTTCTGCGGGATCGGACGCAAGCGGCTGCTGAACATCCTCCAGCACCGCTGCGAGGAACTCGGCGTGAAGCTCGTCTTCGAGACCGACGTGCAGAGCGACGAAGACTTTCCCGACGCCGACCTGATCGTCGCCAGCGACGGCCTGAACAGCCGGATCCGTACGAAGTACGCGGCCAGCTACCGCCCCGACATCGACCTGCGGCACTGCCGATTCGTCTGGCTGGGCACGAACAAGCTGTTCGAGGCCTTCACCTTCGCGTTCGAGCAGACCGAGCACGGCTGGTTCCAGGCGCACGCATACCGCTTCGACGACGAGACGTCGACCTTCATCGTCGAGACGCCCGAACCGGTCTGGCGCGCCGCCGGCCTCGACACGATGGAGAAGGAGGAGTCGATCGCGTTCTGCGAGCGGCTGTTCGCGAAGTACCTCGACGGCAACCGGCTGATCTCGAACGCGACGCACCTGCGCGGCTCGGCCCAATGGATCCGGTTCCCGCGCGTCGTCTGCCAGAGCTGGGTTCACCACAACGGCCGGGCGCCGGTCGTGCTGATGGGCGATGCCGCGCATACCGCACACTTTTCGATCGGCTCGGGCACGAAGCTCGCGCTCGAAGATGCGATCGAGCTGGCGCGCGCGATCGACGGGCATCGGGGCGACCTGGCCGAAGCGCTGCGCAGCTACGAAGCCGTGCGCAGCGTCGAGGTGCTGCGGATCCAGAATGCGGCGCGCAATTCCACCGAATGGTTCGAGAACGTCGCCCGCTACGTGAACCTGCCGCCCGAGCAGTTCGCCTATTCGCTGCTCACCCGCAGCCAGCGGATCAGCCACGAGAACCTGCGGCTGCGCGACCGCGACTACG
>JAAZBL010000248.1 GCA_012513825.1 Limnobacter sp.
GCTTCGTTCGTGCCGAGCCCCCCGCTGACCTCGACAGGTCGCGCCTGCGTACGCAGCCAGGCTTCGTAGTCGGACACGGGCATCGCGACGACGTGCAGCGCCATGCGCGCATGCTGCGCGCCGCAGTACTCGGCGCACTGGCCGCGATAGACGCCGGGACGATCGGCCTGGAGCCACATCCGTGTGCTGCGGCCGGGGACCATGTCGATCTTCCCTCCCAGCTCGGGAACCCAGAAGCTGTGGATGACGTCGGCGCTCGTGACGCCGACGACGACCGCGCGTCCGACCGGAATCCGCAGCTCGTTGGCGCCCGTCACGATCCGGCCGCTGTCCGGATCGCTGTATCGCACCTCCCACCACCACATGTGGCCGGTCAGTCCGATGACGGGCGATTCGCCGGCTCCGGGCCAGATCAGGCCGTCGATGCGCGACTCGCTCCAGGCGAGCAGCGCTGACAGGACAAGCGTCGGAAACGCGATGCCGCCGCCGGCGATCCAGACCGCCGGCCGCAGCCGACGCGGCCCGGATCGCCACCCGAGCAGCGCGAGCAGCATGACGCCGACGAAGATCAGCGCGCCGCCGCCGATCATCCACCAGGCGATCTCGCTGACGGCGCGGGCTGCTTCGCTGGCCGGCGCGAGGATGTTCACCGCGGCGGCCTCATCTCAGGCTCGCCAGATAGGAAGCCATGTCGGCCGCGACGCTCGCGGGCACGGCCATGTCGGGCATCGTCGTGCCGGGGACCATCGCAGGCGGGTCCTGCAACCAGCGCTCGAGCGTCTGCCTGTCGTTCGGTATCACGCCGGCGATGTAACTGCGGCGGCCGAATCGTTCGAGGCTGGGGCCGACGCGACCGGCCGCGGCCGGGACGCCCGGAATCACGTGGCAGGCGCCGCACGGATAGCGTTCGATCGCAAGCCTGCCGCGCTCGACGCTCGTTTCGCCACGCGCCTGCGCGACGTTCGCCGTGACCAGCCGGTTGCCGGCATCGCAGGCGCTCGCGAGCGCACAGAAGAGCGCGAGCGTCGCGAGGCGGGAGGCACCGGCGGCGAGCAGGGCGGCGGGTAGCGGAGTCATCGCGGTCAACGGCGGCGCCGAGGCGGTTCCATCGGCTCAGTGCAGCGTCATCAGGTAAGCGGCGATGTCGCGAGCGTCGTTTTCGCTGACACCCACGTCCGGCATCGCGCTCGCCGGGTCGACCCGGTGCGGAAAGCGGATCCAGTCCTCCAGCCGATCGATGGTGTTCGGCAGCTTGCCGGCGATCGTCGTTCGACGCGCCAGACCTCCGAGCGGCGGACCGACGTGTACGTCGGCGCCCGTCACGCCGGGGATCAGGTGACAGGCGCGACATGCGTACTGGGCGATCACCGCGCGGCCGCGCCTCGGGTCGCCGGCGCGCTGCGCCGAAGCCGATGCGGTCGCCTCGGTGCTGCACCGTTCGCCGGCAGCCGCCTGCATCCGCGCCGCGTAGTCCGCCGCCGACATGCGCGACAGGCCCATCACGAACTCGGCCACCGACCAGATGTCGGCGTCGCTCATTCTCAGTCGCCAGGCCGGCATCCCGGTCATCTTCACGCCGTTGCGCGTGATCCAGTAGACCTCGCGCAGGCGCCAGGTTCCGGACGCATCGATCAGCGGTCCCGGGACCGGCTGCATGCCCAGGCCGATGCCCTCGGGCGCGACACCGGGCCCGCCGTGACACTGCTCGCAACGGGCCTTGAAGCAGGCGGCGCCGCGCAATGGCGACACGGCAACTTGCGGCGGTTCGATCGATCGTGCGCGCATGCGCACCGATTGCCGCTGCGCCGTCTCCAGCAGCGAATAGACGAACTGCGTATGCGGCGTCGAAGCCGAGACATCGTAGACGCCGGCATAGACGACCGCTGCGGCCGCTAGCGCGGCGAGCATCGCTGCGCCGGCCAGTGTCGCCACCACCGTCCTCATCGCTCGATCTCCGCGGATATCGAAAGGGCGCGGCAATGCGCAGGCCCGGCATCGTCGTCTCTCGCGGGTCCGGCTTTTGCTCGGCTTGCGCGACGATGGACTTCGAGACGCTTTCATGGGCAGCTTCCAGGATCTGCTGAGCGCTGCACGCGCCGATGCAGCCGGGCGCGACGGTGCCGATCCGGTCGGGCGCAACGGCGAACTGCCGGTCGCGACGCAATGCCGCGTCGTCGTCTGCTATCCGCCGGCGAGCGCGCAGGACGCGAACGGCCACGAAGCGCGCACCCGCGGCTGGGCGGCTCGTCAGCTGGCCGATCTGGGAGGTGCGGATTTCGGCGGCGATTTCGACGAGGACTGCCACTATCCGGCGCCGTTGTATTTCGTTCCGAAAGACACGGTCTGCCCGATCGAACTCGCAAGAGCGATGGGGATCCGCTGTGAAGCGGACCTGTTCGGCGGCGTGGCGCCGTATCCTTTCGTGGCCACGAAGGCGATCACGCATGCGCTCGAGTCGCCCGACGCGCCCGCACCCCCTGGTTGGTGCGACGGCTTCGGTCAACGCGTGCGCGAGGTCGTGCTGCCGGGCGGCACGGCCTTCACGCGGGAGAGCGCGATCAGGCTCGGCGAGCGGCTGCTGCGCGACGGCAGCGTCCGTGCGAAGAACCCCGACGGCATCGGCGGGCTCGGGCAGTCGGTGATCGTGGATCCGCATCAGCTCGAAGTCCATCTCGACGGACTCGACGAGTCGGTGCTCGCGAGCCGGGGCATCGTGCTGGAGCGCAACCTGCAGGAACCGGAAACCCTCAGCGTCGGACAGGTACGCGTCGGACAGACGCTGATCAGCTATTTCGGCCTGCAGTCGCTGACCACGAACAACAAGGGCCAACACGTCTATGGCGGCTCGCGCCTGCTCATCTGCCGCGGCGGCTTCGAGGCCTTGCTTCTGCGAGCCCCGACGAACGAGATCCGGCTCGCCATCGTGCAGGCACGCAAGTACCATCAGGCGGCATTCGAATCGTATCCGGGCATGTTCGCGTCAAGGTGCAACTACGATGTCGTGCAGGGCGCCGACGAGCTGGGCCGCTGGCGATCGGGCGTGCTCGAGCAATCGTGGCGGATCGGCGGGGCCAGCGCCGCCGAGCTGCTGGCGCTCCAGGCGTTCCGCGCGGATCCCGCGCTCGATGCCGTCACTGCGTCGACCGTCGAGGTCTACGGCGATTGCCCGTCGCTGCCGGCGGACTCGACACTGGTCTACCGCGGCGTCGACACGCGCGTCGGACCGTTGACCAAGTACGCTCGGCTGGAGCGCGATACGGATTTCTGACGATGCCGGTTCGCGAGGACCCAGTCGAGCTGGCGGTGGACGGACGAGCCATCGCGGGCACCTTCGTGATCCCGCGCCGGCGGATGCCTGGCGTGCTGTTCGTGCACGGCTGGGGCGGAAGCCAGGCGCAGTACCGGGCACGAGCCCGCGCGCTCGCCACCCGCGGCTGCGTCTGCCTGACCTTCGACCTGACCGGTCATGCGGCGACGCAACCCCTGTTCGAAACCGTTTCGCGCGAACAGAACCTGCGTGACGTGGTCTCCGCCTACGACCTGCTGTGTTCGCACCGCAACGTCGACCCGGAACAGATCGCGGTCGTCGGCAGCAGCTACGGCGGCTACCTGTCCGCGATCCTGACCGCCAGGCGAGCGGTCCGCTGGCTCGTGCTGCGCGTGCCGGCACTGTACGTCGATTCCGACTGGGAGATGCCGAAGCTGAAGCTGCGCAAGGCCCAGAACCTGGTCGTCTACCGGCAAAGCTTCGTGCCGGCGGCCGAAAACCGCGCGCTGCGCGACTGCGCGAACTTCACCGGAGACGTGCTGGTCGTCGAATCGGAATTCGACGACCTCATTCCGCACACGGTCATCGAGAGCTATCTCGAAGCCTTCGTCAAGGCCCGATCGAAGACCTGGCGACTCGTCTCGGGGGCCGATCACGGGCTCACCGACGAACGCTGCCAGCAGGCGTATACGAGCCTGCTGCTCGACTGGTTCAGCGAGGTGGTGTTCGTCGGCGCGAAGGCGAATGCCTTCGAGAACCAGGCGGCCGCAGCCGCCTCGCACGCGACGCCCGAAGTACCGCCGACGCGCGTGGAGTGAGATCCGGCCCGCAGCAGGGCGCCTGCGAGCCCGGAGCCGGCAAGCGAATCCTTGCCGTCGCTCAGCGGCTGGTCATGACCGACAGCACTTCGAGGCGGGCCTCGACGACGCCGGCACGGGTCATCCCGATCTGTTCGGCCGCGGCTTGCGACAGGTCGGCAATGCGGCCCGGCGTGCTCGGGCCGCGATCGTTGACGCGCACGATGACCGACTTTCCGTTGTCCAGGTTCGTGACCCTCACGCGGGTGCCGAAGGGCAGGGTCGGGTGCGCCATCGTCATCGCCGAGGGGTCGAAGCGCTGGCCGCTTGCCGTCTTGCGGCCGGCGAACTTCTTGCCGTACCAGGCGATCTTGCCGGTCTGGGCCGTGCGCTCCGAACCTTGCGCCTGCGTCGCGGCGTCCGGCGAAGAAGGCGCGGCCGTGGCGCTGCCCGATCCGTCGGTGGCGGTCGACAGCGCGCCCCCGGTCAGCGGGAAGGCCTGCTGGGCCAGGTTCTGGGCGGAAGCGCCGAAGGCAAGGAACAGGCAGGATGTCGCGGCGATGACTGGCAGGCGCATCAGCTTGGTCACTCCGTGGGCTGGTCGCGGGAACATGGACGGGATGCGGAAGATGCGGAGGGGCTTCGACCCGATTCGGACTCGGCGCCGCGCGTCAGCGCCGCCCGCCGAACAGGCCGGCGCCGAGCTTCATGAGATCGCCGATGTCGACACGGCCGTCGCCGTCCTGGTCGAGCAATGCTCCGAGCAGGTCGCCGCCTTGCCCGCTGCGGGCCTGTTGCTCCTCGAAGCCGAGCGCCTGGCCCAGTTCGGCCGGATCGTGCTCGCGGCCCTGGGCGAAACGCTGGGCGAGGAAGGCCATCACCAACGGTGCCAGCATCTGCAGCAGCCGTGCGGCACCGGCGCCTCCGAGGCCGGTGGCCTGGCCGAAGGCGGCCTCGGTGCGCTGTTCGTTGGCACCGAAGATGTGGCCGAGAATGCTCGCACCCTCGTTGCGGTCGCTACCGCCGAGCATGCCACCCAGTACACCGCCGAGCACGCTTCCGGGGTCGTTGCCGGCATGGTCGCGCTGCAGTGCGCCGAACAGGGCCTGGGCGCCCTGTGGCTGCGCTGCGTTGCGGCCGAGCGCTCCGAGCAGCAGCGGCAGCGCTGCTCCGACCGCGCCGGCGGTCTGCTGGGGATCGGCACCGAGTTGGCGCGACATCTGTTCGATCGGCGCCCCCTGGAGCTGGGCGAACAACTGTTCGGCGAGACTTTGGTTCATGGCGGTGCTCCGATGGGAGATGACGCTGCCGGGGCGCCTGTGCCGCGTCCCGGGGCGCAGGACAGCAGGATACCGCGCGGAACGCCGAAGCGGTTCCGGCTGCTGCTCGGCGCGGGGCTCAGAAGCGGATCGCGATCTTGCCGAAATGACGGCCCGAGCGCAGATAATCGAGCGCGGCGACCAGGTCCTCGAACGCGAACTCGCGATCGATGCAGGGGCGCAGCGCATGCTGGGCCATCGCCCGGCTCATCGCTTCGAAATCGTCGCGGTTGCCGACCGTGATTCCTTGCAGGCGCACGTGGCGCGTGACTACCTGGCCGAGCGACGCGTTCATCGTGCCTCCCGACAGCACGCCGATCATGCTGATCGTGCCGCCGGTGCGCACGGCTCGCAGCGACTGCGGTAGCGTGCCTTCGCCGCCGAGCTCGACGACGTGATCGACGCCGTCGCCGCCGCTCAGCTCGCGTGCGCGTCGACCCCATTCCGGGTTCGCGACGTAGTTGATCGTTTCGTCGGCGCCGAGTGAGCGAACGCGCTCGAGCTTTTCGTCGCTCGACGAAGTGGCGATGACCCGGGCACCGAGCAGCTTCGCGATCTGGATGGCGAACAGCGCGACGCCGCCGGTTCCCTGGACGAGCACGCAGTCGCCGGCCTTGATCCGGCCTTCGCTGACCAGCGCGCGCCAGGCGGTCAGCGCCGCGGTCGACAGGGTCGCCGCCTCGACGTCGCTCATGTGCTCGGGCACGGGTGCGACGCCGTCCTCCGACAGCACCATGTACTCTGCCATCGTGCCGTCGGTCTCGCTGCCGAGGCTGAGCGCGAACTTCTGCGGATCGGGCGCGCCAGAGGACCAGCGCTGGAAGAACATCGGGCAGACCCGGTCCCCGACGCGAAAGCGCGTGACCTCGGGGCCGACCGCGTCGACGACGCCCGCGCCGTCGCTGAGCATGATCAGCGGCAGCGCCTTCATCCGCTGGCCGTAGCCGCGCAGCGGCACCAGCAGGTCGCGATAGTTGAGGGCCGCCGCGCGCATCGCGACGCGCACCTGGCCGCGTCCCGGCGTAGGGTCCGGACGGGTGGCGAGCCGGACGTTGTCCATCGTCCAGTCGCCTTCGACTTGAAAGACCTTCATGTTCGACTCCGGGCTGGGGGTGATGGCCCAAGGGCGAGGGCCGCGTCCCGATGTTAGCCGGAGCTCCGAATCAGCGCCGCCGCAGCCGAGCCGGCCCCAGCATGTCCGCGGTCAGCCCGAACCCGGCGATCCGCTCGGGGATCGGAAGGTCGCGAGCCAGCGCCGCGCAGGCCTCGCCCATTGCCGCCGAGGTCTGGATTCCGTAGCCGCCTTGTGCGGCGACCCAGAAGAAGCCGGGAGCCTCGGGATCGAACCCGCCGACGAGGTCGCCATCGGCGACGAAGGAGCGCAGGCCGGCCCAGGTGCGCGCGGGCCGGCGAATGCTCAGCGTCGTCATCTCCTCGATCCGATGGATCGCCAGCGCGATGTCGAACTCTTCGGGCTGCACGTCCTGCGGCGGCACCGGGTCGGCGTTGGCCGGCGAGCCGAGCAGCATCCGGGCGTCGGGCTTCAGGTACCAGTCTTCGGCCGCGCCGATCGCCA
>JAAZBL010000249.1 GCA_012513825.1 Limnobacter sp.
CAGCGCGATCGAGCTGATGCTCGAGGAGCCGACGCTGATCAAGCGCCCGGTCGTCGAACATGGGGATCGGATCGCCGTGGGTTTCTCCGAGGCGGTCTACGAGGGCTTGTTCGGCGAGGGCGGGCGAGAAACACAGTGAGCGCAACCGTCCGAACGCTGCTCGAAGCGCTGGTCGCCCGCCCGTCGGTCACGCCGGACGACGCCGGCTGCCAGCAACTGCTCGTCGACCGCCTGCAAGCGCTCGGCTTTCGCTGCGAAACGATCGCCCGCAACGGCACGACGAACCTCTGGGCCGTTCGCGACGGCACGCTGCCCGGGCCGACGCTGGTCTTTGCCGGCCACACCGACGTCGTCCCGCCCGGGCCGCTCGAGCACTGGCACAGCGACCCCTTCGTGCCGACCGAACGCGACGGCCGGCTGTACGGCCGCGGCACCTCCGACATGAAGGCCTCGATCGCCGCCTTCGTCGTGGCGATCGAGGAGCTGATCGCGTCGAAGGTGCCGCTGACCGGCCGCATCGCACTGCTGATCACTTCCGACGAGGAAGGCCCGGCCACCGACGGCACCGTGCTCGTCGTCGACGCGCTGCGCGAGCGCGGCGAGCGCCTCGACTACTGCATCGTCGGCGAACCGACGTCGGTGCAGGCGACCGGCGACACGATCAAGAACGGCCGGCGCGGCTCGCTGTCGGGCCGCCTGACCGTGCGCGGCGTCCAGGGCCATGTCGCCTATCCGCACCTGGCGCGCAATCCGGTGCACCTGTTCGCGCCGGCGCTGACCCGGCTCGCCGCCACCGAATGGGATCGCGGAAACGAGTACTTCCCTCCGACGAGCTGGCAGGTGTCGAACCTGCATGCCGGGACGGGTGCGACCAACGTCGTGCCCGGCGAACTGATCGCCGATTTCAACTTCCGCTTCTCGACGGCCAGTACCGTCGAGTCCCTGAAGCAGCGCGTCGAAGCGATCCTCGACGAGTTCGGTCTCGACTGGTCGATCGCCTGGTCGCTGTCCGGCCTGCCGTTCCTGACGCCCCGCGGCGAGCTGTCGGATGCGATGGCCGCGGCGATCCGGGCCGAAACCGGGATCGAGACCGAGCTGTCGACGACCGGCGGCACGTCCGACGGCCGCTTCATCGCCGCGATCTGTCCGCAGGTCGTCGAGCTGGGACCGCCCAATGCGAGCGTGCACAAGGTCGACGAACACGTCGAACTGGCCGCGCTGGAGCCGCTGAAGAACATCTACCGGCGTACGATGCGGGCTCTGCTGACGCACTCGCCGGAACGATGAACACGATCCCGCCTTTCGAACGGGCCCGCCCGGGGCACGCCGACGCGCGCGCCGCGCTGCAGACGCTGCGCGACATCCTGCGCTTCGCGGTCAGCCGCTTCGAGGGCGCCGGTCTCGCCTACGGCCACGGGACCGACAACGCGCGCGACGAAGCGGCCTGGCTGCTGCTGTGGTCGCTGCACCTGCCGCCCGACGAGCTCGACGAATGGCTCGACTGCCGGCTGACCGCCCCCGAGATCGACGCGGCGCTCGCGCTGATCGAACGGCGCTGCAGCGAGCGCGTGCCGGCCGCCTGGCTGACCGGCGAAGCCTGGCTGCGCGGCCTGCGCTTCCGGTCCGACCCGCGCGCGCTGGTGCCGCGCTCGCTGATCGCCGAGGCGCTCGACGAATCGCTGGGCGACGAACTCGCCGACTGGCTGCGGGACTGGTTGCCCGAGTGGCTGGCGACGCCGCAGGCGCCCGGCGCACCGGGCGACGCCCCTGGCTGGCCGGCGCGTGTGCTCGACTTGTGCACCGGTGGCGGCAGCCTGGCCGTTTTCGCTGCGCTGCGTTTTCCGCAGGCCGAGGTCATGGGCAGCGACGTCGACGAGGCGGCCTTGGCGCTGGCCGCCGAGAACCTCGAGTTGCACGGCCTGAGCGATCGCGTCGAGCTCGTC